>NZ_BAAHYK010000053.1:0-33964 GCF_054657595.1 Desulfocicer niacini | reverse complement strand
TCATTCTACCGAGAGCGCCGAACTGGGAGCCACCTTTATCCACAAGGCTATACTGGCTCAGGGGTGCATCTTGAAACCGCCGGTGATTCATGCCGACAACGGTGGTGCCCAGAAAGGATATACCATCAGAGCGAAAATGGACGCCCTGGGAGTGACAAAATCATACAGTCGCCCCAGGGTCAGCAATGACAACCCCTTTTTCTGAATCGTTGTTCCGGACCTGCAAGTATCGGCCGGATTATCCGGGGAGAAGGGCTACCCCGAAAGTACCGAAAACGTATTGTTGTAAGAGAAGAAAATTTCAAAAAATGCGACAAGTATCTTGACAGCCACCGCAGGTGTCTTATTCAGGGAACCCCGAATTTAACCAATAACTAAACCCACCAAAGAGGTCAAAAAATGAAGAAAAACTTCAAAAAGTCGCTCGCCCATGTTTTGGTCCACGAAGGCGGATGGGCGGATCATCCCAAGGACCCAGGCGGCGCAACCATGAAAGGGGTCACCCTGGCCACCTATCAACGTTACTTTGGCAAAGATAAGAATAAGGACGATCTGCGAAACATCACAGACGAGGAGCTGGAACACATTTACCATTCCGGTTACTGGAGCAAGTGTTGTTGTGATGAGGTTCCCCCAGGTGTTGATTACGCTCTCTTTGATTCTGCCGTGAATTCCGGACCGGGGCGAGGTGCTAAATGGCTGCAGGCCGCAGTCGGTGCCAAGCAGGACGGTAGTATCGGTCCTAAAACCCTTGCCAGGGTCAAAGAACACGATCCCCTCCAGGTCATCGACCTCATGTGCGACCGCCGCCTGAGCTTCCTGCGTAATCTTTCCACCTGGTCCACATTTGGAAAGGGGTGGGAACGCCGTGTTCATGGTGTTCGCGCCACAGCCATCGCCATGGCCGGAGGAAGTAGTCAGGTCATTGGGGCCATTGCGCCATCGGTTGATTATAAGATTGTCAAAAAGGGCTCCCGTGGGTCTTGGGTGCGCAAACTTCAAGAGGCCCTGAAAATCCAGGTGGATGGAAAGTTTGGCAGCGACACCGAGACCGTGTTGAAAGCCTGGCAACAGGCAAACGGGCTGGAACCTGACGGTATAGCCGGCCGCAATACCTACCGGGCGCTGGGCTTGCTGGCCTGACCCAGGGGGTGCTGCGTCTCATGGGAAGTTATGGGAGGGATAACATCGCTTTTTTAAGTTTACGCAGGGGGTTGGGGTTCAGGAAAGTTCATGGCAATCGCCCCCTGGATGGAAAAGCCGACAAAGGCCTATCTTGACCAGCTGGAGGTTGCCCAGTCTACCTTTGGCAAGGCCTTAAAGTGTATTCCCTTATTATGGATGCCGTTACTTCTGGTCATCGGTATGGTTCTCTATTTCTTTAGGCCATTGATCATTTCGTTCCTGTCCAGCACCATTACGATCTACAGTATTGTCATTTTGGTTGCCGTGTGGTTGGTCAGCAGCTTGGTGCCTAAATTAACGAAGTTTTTTAAAATTCTTGAAGCATTTTTTGGCGCAATTCAGGAAGAAACTGAAAGAGCGCTTGGAGGTACCTCATGTACCCTCCGGTATGCTTTCCGCCTTTGAGAATCATTACAAAATCAAACTAGCTCAAGAATTAGCGTTCCACAGTTTACCGAATGGATCAAAGCTTGAGTGTGTACGGATGATCAAAGATTTATTAACGGATGCCGAGCAATGGCATTGAGAGCGACGGCAAAAAGCCGCCGCGCCTTATTCCGAGCGTTATACTCAAAATACTAGTAGAACATGTGAAGGAACAGAACCATACAATGAAAAAAAACGCAGCAATTGGAGGTCACAGATGGATTTATGAAAATCTTATCGAGCGCCTTCGAAATACGGATATTCCCACTTCAGCAACGCATCTTGATCTTGCCCTGAATGATGCCGAAGAGGCCAAGATTCCTTTTTTGGGTGGGACTTATCTGGTATCCAATGAGGGAGTGCGACGGTCTAATGGCAAGGGGGTCAAGGAAGCCATTGGAAGTGTATTGATTCACTACATTTTGAAGGGGAGCTGTTGTCGACCGGCTGAAAAATTTGTAACCTTTGCGGACCTTGCGGGGCCCTTGTTCAAACAGGGTAGTTATTCCAGTAGCGCATTAGAGCGACCTATAATAAAGCGGTTCCAAGGACGCGTTCCGGAATTATATGAGGTTGCGGCGTTTTATGGCGGTCACAAAGGAGGTGAAGCAGGCTTAGGCTCGGTGAGTTTGATTTTTGATTTGCTCCCGCACATTTTATTGCAACTTATTTTCTATGACAGAGACGATGAGTTTCCTGCGAGGGCAACCCTGTTGTTCGATCTCAACGCGACTCAATTTATCGATTTTGAAGTTTTGGCCGTACTGGTGACCATATTTGTTCAGACTCTTACGAAAGAATAATGTAGCGTATAAAATAATCGTATAACCGCTGACGCCCAGCCCTACGATACATACCTGTTGATTCTCGTTGCAGTCCTGATCGTTTGGCGGAACCGTAATGATATGTTAAAGCAGGAAGATGCTGTCGTATATATACTGAGTTGAAACAATACCGGATCCTAAAAAGTGAGACCCAAAAGGCTAACATGGCTAATTCAGCCGACGCAAAAGGACGCGCGGCTGGTTAGCAGCGTTATCAATCCTAATATTGATAAATTCCCTATGCTTAGGGGGATATGATCTGTCTGGGCGTCACTCCTCAAACAATTTTTATAAATTGTTTTATTGAATCAGGGTCATACCCTGTTTCAGGTATTTTAAGGCAAGGTCCACATAGACTTTTTTGCCGTAATTCCATCGCTCCTGATCCTTAGGGGTGATATCCCGGATTACCTTGGCAGGATTTCCCACTGCCACCACACGGGAGGCAATTTTCTGGTTGGCCCGGACCAGTGCCCCTTCTCCCACAATGGTCCATTCTCCTGTTTCTGAAAGAATACTCAGGATGGCGCCCATGCCGATCACGGAAAAGTCCCCGATAATGCTGCCATGGAGAATGGCCCCATGTCCCAGGGTAACATTTTTGCCGATGCGATGCAGTCCGGAGGGAGGGGAGTGGATCACTACGCCCTCTTCCACGGCAGTGCCGTTCCCGATTTCAATGCGTCCGTAATCCCCCCGGAGGATGGCCCCGTGTCCCACATAACAATTATCTCCAATCACCACATCCCCGATTACCTGGGCGGTTTCACTCACATAACTGTCCTTGCCGATTATCGGTGAATTTCCATCAAATTCAAAAAGCATACTTCCTCCTCGTTCATTCAGGCATTAACCCGATTAATTGCCTTGGTCCAACCCGTTTTTTTTTACAGCGTTCCTCTGTTATTATGTTTGATGGGTTGTTGTACCAGCCAGGTAAGACCAAAAGATCTATCAATATTGATTTGTCTTGAGCAGCACCAGAGTGCAGGCTTTCTGCACCTGGATGCCAGCGAATTTGAGCCTGTCGTATACCGCCGGGTTTTCCGTGTTTGGGCTGTTTTCATTTTTTCTCCTTTTTACGCATTTGGTTTTGCGGGCACGTATGGTATATATAATTCCGATTTCAGCTTGAACTCCAGATTAAAATTTTTAGATTTGAGTATAGGCATTAACTTTGAAATTGTACAGAGACGTGGCCTTTCTATGACAGACAAGGTTGGGATCAAGACGGCTGTTTGCCGCTCACGAGACTTGTAATCAAAAAGTACAAATAAAGATCCCTCTGAAGCAGGGAAAATCCTGATGGAGTCTTCCGGGATATGGAAAAACTGTTTCTTTTCAGATTATATTGGGCTGAAGCCAAAATCCAAATGAAACGGTCGAACTACTTATTTGGGGTGTTTCACGCCCATGACGAACGCAAACTTTTTGGTTGCGTATTGATGCGGCGGATATTCTTATTTTTAGAAGTAAAGGCTCCACATAGCTTAATTTATATCGACGCCCCCAACGAGCTATGCCTAAAACGTATAGAACAAAGGCGTAAAGAGCAACCAGAGAGATCTGCTACGGATACAGTTGAAATGTTTGAATAAGTTACAAAATATTTTGTAGATCCTTCAGAAAATGAAGGTTTTAACATAAAGAAAGTACACTAAAATAGGAGTACATAACAAAGCAAATTAACTCGGATGCAAATTCCGCTGCGCCTCATTTTCACCGGTTATTTGCGGCGTTGGGCTTATTTTTTCATCGCCATTAAGAGGATATTTTTATGAAGGTCAACACGGAGTCAAATCACCTTTACACCACGCAGTGCGCGCAGACATCCACAGCTGCAAGCACCAATTCCGCATCATTTTCGTCAGCACTAACAGCAGCCACTGCCGAAACGGCTACCGTCAAACAGGCAGATTTCACAAGCATGACGCGCAAGGAAATGTTCGATTGGATGAACGGCCAAATCCGTAGCGGGGAAATGTCGCTTGATGAAAGCTCACCTTTCCTGGGAATGACTATAAAAATCTCGGTGGCGACCGGTCATCCGGCCGATATGGCTACAGACACCATGCGCATCAATTTCGTTGAGAAGGCCCGTTTAGGTATTGAAGCTGCCCGAGCAAACAACGATCCGGATTTGGCAAAGAGGTTGCAAACTGCGATTGAAACCATGCACAGGCAGCTGTCACGGTAGCGGATTTCAATTACTTCTTGAACAACAGACGGTTTGCGCCTGATTTTACTACTCAGGAGGAGTTCCCATGGCATTTGCTGAAATTTTCGTATTTGCTCCCGGAGAGGAGCTCTTTGAATTTCAGAACGGCAGAACCGATGGGCAGAGTGTTTTTGCCTTTTGCCCCCGTCAATCCGGAGAATGGCGCATGGAAGTCAATGACGGTAGGGGGCATAAAGTCAGCGCTCTTGTTGATGTGCGGGATGTATTAAAAAAAGAAAATGCCACGGAACCCATTGTTGCCGTTGCAATCCATGGTCATGACACCACATCTCCGGGATGGAAGGAGGTGGTACTTGGTCTGAGCCTGATGATGAATCTATGGGGGGGATTGAGGTGGGTGAAAAAAATTTAGCTCTTGATATTGGATCGTCATGCAAAATGATTGAACCTGTGAGGATACAGTTTTTAAACCTTCTTCAATGTTATTTTTCAATGAATTGTAAAAAATAATTCTTAATATAAATATGTGTAAATTGAATTAATGTAAGGGGGCACCCTGGCCCAGTGATCATCGACCTGCCCCTGTCGGCTGCCAGGACAGGCAGGGGCAGGGGTGCAGGCTTTATTTTTCAAAATCAAAATGATAGTTCAATTTGAAGCGATCTCTGAATCCTATCATCTGTGTCTGAAGGGTTTTGGGGACAGGGCATCCATGAACTTTTCGATACTGCCAGGCAATCCATTCTTTTTCCCCTGCCGTATAAATATGGTCCTGGCCGGGTGCTTTCTTGGATGCGCGCAACTCCCTCATGATATCCCCGGCATCTTTTTTGAATCGGTCCAGTTCCGTGAACTCTTCAATATCAATGGCAATAAAGAAATGGCCCAGCTGAATGGGAACCTTTTTGCCAGCTGCATCAATTTCATTGATCTGTTTTAGAAACTTATTTCCCTGCAGCGCAGCACAAAGGACTTCAACAATGGTGGCATATCCGTAGCCTTTATATCCTGCCGTATCTTCGCCGATGCCGCCAAGGGGTGTCAGTGCCGCCTTTCCCCGGGTCAGATCCACAAGGACTTGGGCGGTATCGGTCCGTGTCTTGCCGTCCAGGCCGATCACCCATCCCGCGGGCAACGGCTTGTTTGCTCTGCCGTAAACTTCGATTTTACCCCGTTGGGAAACCGATGTGGCACAATCCAGAATAAAGGGAAAGGGTTCATCCGTGGGAAATCCGATTGTCAAAGGATTGGTCCCGAGCAAGTTTTCGACCCCAAAGGTGGGGGCAATGGATGGCCTGGCATTGGTGCCGTTCATGCTGATCATCCCGGCGTTGGCCGCCATCAGCGAATAATATCCGGCAATGCCGTAGTGGGTTGAATTTCGAACCGCCACCATGCCCATGCCGTGGGCTTTTGCCTTGTCAATTGCCATCTGCATGGCTTTTTTGGCGATGACATGTCCCATGCCGTTGTTGCCGTCCAGCACGGCTGTGGTTTTTTTGTCCTTTACAATGGTGATCTGGGTGATCGGGTTGAGAATGCCAGCATCAATTCTGTCAATGTAAATGGGTTTCAATCGGCCGATGCCATGGGAATCAATGCCGCGTTTGTCTGATGTGATAAGGACATCACTAATCGTTTCTGCATCTTCTTTGGGGATGCCGCTTGCCATCAGTACGTCTTTCATGAATCGTTCAAGGACGTCAAATGCCACCCATTTACAATCTGTATATGCATCTTCATATGCCATTGTCTCGTTCTCCGCTTGTTAATGGTTGATGAAAAACAGCTAATTCCCTTTTTATATGAGGGGCTCACCAATATACTGGAATTAAATGATTTTTTTGTTATAGCAAGTCTTTCTGCCATGATGCGCAGCAGCGATATTTTTCATCCATGTGTGGGGGGGCAGGTTGAGTGAGCAGATCCTTTTGACGTGAGTTCGTCAACAAGTCCCGACCAGAACCCCACGGCAAGGCCAGCAGCATAGGCAGCTCCCAGCCAGGTGATCTCAGCGATTTTGGGGCGGATGATCTAAAGCCAATTGGAACAAATGCAAATTCCACGCCAGGGTTGAAATCCTTCATTCATAGCGGATTTGATATTGCAACAAAATTTATTCCAGTGAAATTTTTTACAATGTGTCGGTTTTTTTTACAGCTGTTTGTTGCCCATTGTAAATATCTGTCCCATGATTTGGGCTATGGGCATGGCTGTCCGGCCCCGCCATGCCATTTTTGCCATGATATTATAGGGATATTTACCGTTTCTTTCCAGCTCCTCCGCCCGGGGGGCAATTTCTTTTTTTGCAAAATCCTGCACCTCTTTTTGAATCATCTTCTGCGCTTTGGTAAGATTGAAATACATCCTTTTTCTCCATATGAAATAGCCGAAATTATTATGTGCAACGGGATCAGCTCTGGATTGTGCGGGCTTGATTACAACATTGGCCAGCCCTCACAATTGTGAGGCCGAAGTGGTGACCAAAGGCCCGATTGTTTGATTAATCCAGAAAATAAAACACCGGACGGGCAGCCGCGCCATTGGAATATTTATCTCCGGGAAAGACACGATTTGCCATTTTGACGGGTTTCCCAATGATATCCTGACTTGCCTCTTCAGGATTTATGGCCAACAGTTCACCCATAATCCAGGGGCCTTCTTCCAGTTTTACCAGAACAATCACATAGGGGACTTCATTTTCCCTGTTTTCAGCCGCAACATAAATGGTTGTGTAGGTTTGAATCGTCCCGGTGCCTGCAAGTTCGGTTATTTCAAGATCAAGACAAGAACATTCCTGGCAGGCCATCTGGGGCGGACAGGTTATGTGATGGCATTTTCTGCACTTCAGTCCCAGAAGGGTATTGTTCTTTAACGCGTTGTTGTATTGCTCAAACGGTAAGGGATATTCCATTAGTCTCGTTCCTTTTTTAAAATAAGATTGCAGATGATGCCGTCTCCGCCCAGTGTATCAACCAGACCCACTTTTGCCCCTTCCACCTGTCTTTTCTGGCCTGCAAGATCTCCCCGGAGCTGCTTTACGATTTCCACCGTCTGGGAGGCTCCAGTGGCCCCGATGGGATGTCCCTTAGACTTGAGTCCTCCTGAAATATTAATGGGGATTTTACCTCCGATGCGGGTTTCTTCTTTTTCCCACAGCTGACCCCCTTGTCCAAATTCGGCAAATCCCAGACTTTCGGCGGCGATGATGCTGGCAATGCTGAAGCAATCGTGGAGTTCACACACATCAATGTCTTGGGGACCCACCCCGGCCATGTCATAGGCCTGTTTTACGGAAATATCCCGGGCTTTTAATCGTGGGATATTTTTATACTGGGTGCTTAACATGCCCGAAGATGCCTGACCCACCCCGGCAATGTAAATGGGGGTGTCGCAAAGTTCCCTGGCCTTTTCTTCCGATGCAATTACAAGGGCTGCGGCACCATCGGAGAAGGGGCAGCAATCAAGCAGGGTCAACGGAGATGCAACCATAAAGGCCTTTTCCACCTTTTCCACGGTGATCTCCTTTTTGAACTGGGCATGGGGATTGTTCACCCCATAACTGTGGGATTGCACTGAAACCAGAGACATCTGACGTCGAAGTCTTTCAAAGGGAACATTGTATTTTGATGCATATAAATTTGCCAGAAGTCCAAAGAAACCGGGAAACGTAAGACCCGCCGGAAATTCATACCGGGCATCGGTTCCCATGGCAAAGGTCCGTGTGGCAAGTGCCGTTCCCATGGCCGTGGCTTTTTCCGTTCCCCCCACAAGGACAATATCGTAAAAGCCCGATGCCACCCACATATACGCATCCCGAATGGCCACGGTGGCAGAAGAACAGGCCGCTTCAAACCGGGTGGCCGGAATATGACGACATCCCAGGGAGTCCGCAATATAGGATTGAATCATAATCTGCCCTTCGGAAAAATCACTCAGCCCGTTACCGCAATATAATGCCTGAATATCCTTTGATTGCACATTTGCTTCAGCCATGGCTTCCGTTGCTGCTTCACAAAAAAGTTCTAGCCCTGTCTTGGGTGAGTTAAACCCGAAATCGGTGTGTCCTGTGCCTATAATGGCTACTTTTCTCATACTTTCTTCTCCATGTTAAAACCATAAAACTTTTGGGGTTTATTGTTGGCTGTAATAATTTTCATATTCTTTTCTAATGTCTTTTTTGGAAAATTTTCCCACACTGGTTTTGGGAATCGCATCAACAAAAAGGATTTAGAATAATCTGCATCTGATGATTCAGCAGGGTTTCATTTTCAAACATAGCCATTATCCAACTGGCTTTGGTAAAAATATCCACCACCTTGTTTTGATGATTGAGAACGATGGCGGTTCCCACCTTGCTTTTTTTAACAATTTCAGTAACCTCATTATAAGGCATGTCTTCCTGCAGCGTGACGACATCTTTTTTAATAAAAAGGTTTTTCACCTGTGTTTCCGGTAATTCACCGGCAGCCACGGCATCATAAAGATTGGCTTTTGTCATTAGTCCCAGCAATTGCCCATCTGTCCCGATGACGGGCAATACGTCCAGTTTTGATCTGCGCATTAAAAGGGCGGCATGTTTAAGTGTGTCATCCATATTTAATGTTTCAAAGGCGTGGGTCATGATATTTGAAACCGTTAATGTGTGCATGCAAAATTCCTGATTTTAAATGGTTAGCTCAAGGTTTGGGGCAAATATCTGGCCAGCCCATCGGACGCGTTCCTATTTTTCCGGTTGGGTCACAATATGGTTTGTTTGGCATAGTTGGCGGAGCAACGGGGAGAGGCTTGCTTTAAATTTTCTCCCTTCTTGATATAGATCAAGGAAAAGACACTTTACGGGGTGTATAGTCGGATTCATTAATGAAAATAAACCCTAACCAACGGAGGTGTCAATATGTTTTGCTTTCAATGCCAGGAAACCGCAAAGGGAAAAGGCTGTACCATAAAAGGCGTATGTGGAAAGGAAGAGACCACATCCAATCTTCAGGATCTTTTGATCTACAACCTTAAAGGGATCGCTGTGTTATCCCAGGGACTCAAGGCTCAGGGTGCTGATGTGGGCCATGATGTGGGACGTTTTATCTCCAAGGGGCTTTTTACCACCATCACCAATGCCAATTTTGATGATAGCAGTCTTACCCATTGGATTGATCAGTCCCTGGCCCTTAAAAAAGAGCTGAAACAAAAATTTGATGCACTGGCACCCGGTGCGCCCAAAACCTCATTATGGAATAAAATTGTGGGCATGTTTGCCCAGGCCCCGGAAGCGGCCAAAGAGACGGTGATGCATGAGTCCGCCCTGTGGATGGGCACTGGCGGTGCATCTGATTATCAGGCAAAGGCTAAAACCGTGGGTATTCTTGCCACGGAAAATAAAGATGTCAGATCCCTGCGGGAATTGTTGATCATCGGCCTTAAGGGTATTGCCGCCTATGCCGACCATGCCGCCGTGCTGGGCGTGGAAAAGGATGAGATCTATGATTTTATCATCAATGCCCTGGTTTCCACCACGGAAGATCTCTCCGTGGATGAGATGGTGGGCATGGTGATGAAAGCCGGGGAGTGTTCCGTTACCACCATGGCAGCTCTGGACCAGGCCAACACCACCGCCTATGGCAATCCGGAGATTTCCCAGGTCAATATCGGTGTGGGTGACAAACCCGGTATCCTCATCAGCGGTCATGATTTAAAAGATATGGAAGAGCTGTTGAAACAGACCGAAGGCACAGGGGTGGATGTCTATACCCATGGCGAAATGCTGCCGGCCAACTATTATCCTGCTTTTAAGAAATATGAGCATCTCAAGGGTAATTATGGCAGTTCCTGGTGGAAACAGAATGAGGATTTTGAAAGCTTTAATGGTGCCATTCTCATGACCACCAACTGCATCATCCCCATTAAGAGTAAAAACACATACAAAGATCGTATCTTCACAACGGGCGTGGTGGGCTATCCGGGTTTAACCCATGTGGCAGAGCGCCAAGATGGAAAGACCAAGGATTTTTCCAAAGTTATAGATGTGGCCAAAACCTGTGCCCCTCCCACAGAGATTGAAACCGGTACCATTGTGGGTGGCTTTGCCCATAATCAGGTGATGGCTCTTGCCGACAAGGTTGTGGATGCCGTAAAATCAGGCGCAGTGAAACGATTTGTGGTCATGGCCGGTTGTGATGGCAGACAGAAAGGCCGGGGGTATTTTACACAAGTTGCGGAAAAATTGCCGGAAGATACCATCATTCTCACCGCAGGATGTGCCAAGTATCGTTATAACAAGCTTAATCTTGGCGATATCGGTGGTATCCCCCGGGTGCTTGATGCGGGCCAGTGCAACGATTCCTACTCCCTGGCCGTCATTGCCCTGAAGCTCAAAGAGGTTTTTGAGCTGGACGACATCAATGATTTGCCCATCTCCTTTGATATTGGATGGTATGAACAAAAAGCGGTTGCTGTTCTTCTGGCCCTGCTGTTCCTGGGCGTGAAAGGCATTCGTCTTGGGCCGACACTTCCCGCCTTTGTGTCTCCCACCGTGCTCAACGTGCTGGTGGAAAAATTTGATATCAAACCCATTGGGGAGGTTCAGGCGGATATTGATGCCATGATGCAGGGTAAATAAATAATTTTCATTCCCCCTTAACAGGGCAAGTGCTTTCAGCGTTTCATCGGCTGAAGGGCTTGCCCTTTTTTTTGCGGAGGGTTTGGAATTCCATCCCATATCCGGCTCCATATTCTGGCACCAGGGGGTTACATCCGCACGGTGAGCCCAATCCCAGGGGGATAATTAAAAAAAATAGGATCATCGCATTTCAGGTTGTCTCTTTATGTGTTTGAGCTCAGCCATCAGGCGCTCATAGGCTCGGTTAAGGGCAATAAAACGTTTTTCCTCACCCCCTTTATCTGGATGGTGTTTCCGGGCAAGGCGGCGGTAGTGGCGGGCGAGATTTTTAGATGTCATGGTGTGGAACGTGCCTGGATCAAGTGCCATGTCCGCCAGGGCCTGCTTGAGGGTGATGTCTGGGCCAGCGCTTGCCGAACGGGTGTGGTGGGTATGCCGGTGTCGGTTCATGAAATCATGGGCAAATTGATCCAGCAGGCTGCTGTTGGCATACCCATGGTCAAAGAACATGATCACGTACCGGTGGAGAAAAGGGTGCAGGGCTGACGTCTCGCCGGTGTTCCCATTCACGGGTGTGAAGAAAATGCTTTTATTAATGTCGCATAGTTCGGTTATGAAACACTCATCGACCTTTTCCTGGTCCAGGGCCTGGGGCATCTGTTTTGCCATAAAGCTTTCAAAGCAGCGCTGTATGTTCAGGGCCGAGTAGACATAGGTTTTAAATTCCGATGCGTCCAACCGGTTTTCCTGAGCCATGAAATTATGTTCAATTTCATCCCGGGATTTATCCATCAGGTCGCGAAACAGGGTGGGGGGAATATTTTCCACAGGTCCCGGGTCCATGTGGCCGAATTTCAGGAAAAGCAGTCTTCGTTTGTCAAACCAGGACATCTGGTGCTGGATGAAATACTGTTGTTCTGGGGTGAGCTTTCCCTTTTTTTTACCTCCGCGGCTGTGGAAGGTTTCAACTGCTATGCGGATTTCGGGCAGGATAAACGGCATGAATAGTGATTCCAGCAGGTCATTGTCCACCGGCACACCCCGTTTTGATATGGCATCGGTAACATTGTCGCTGATGTAGTAGCTGTTGCCGCCGGGATAGACGATATGGCTTGCCGGGTCGTGGCCGAGTTCATAGAGATCCCGGCTTGCAAATCCTCCATTGGATGCAACGGAGTGACGGAGGATGAAGCTGACTTTTCCACGGATTATTTCGCGTGCAATGTACATGGAAAATACCTTGGTTTCTGGTAAACGGTAAACTTGGTTTTGGCAATTATTTTAACTCAAGGTTCATGTTGAGTTTCAAGGTCTTATAAAATGCGATAACATTCAATTGGTTAAATCTGTTCGAAATATACCAAGGTCTTGCAGGTTTATGTGTTGGTTATTATTTCTTATAATTTCAAAATATTATATGGTGCTCATAAAATGAGACCCCGAAACGCAATATGAGCCAAAATTCTTTGATATAATGCATACATATTATGTGTTGGATATTGTATGTGTGTCAACGATTGTTTTTTTTACATAACTATCATGTCATCCTTGCCGTCACAACGAACCATGAAATACTTCTATGCATTCACCAACTGGCCATATGGCCGACTCTGTAGTGTCGGTGGCCTGATTGCCTTCTATTTTTTTGTGTCCTCTACTTTTATCGGATAATAAAAATTGTGTCCATTATAAAATTCACCAATTGTGCCTTGTTATTCCGGTAAAACCTTGTATTGTTTAGACCATGATACCCACGACAAGAAAAACGGATCGAAAGATCCCCCTGTATGAATCCGTTGCCTTGCGCATGAGGGGATTACTGGACGAGGGCACCTTCAATCCCGGAGATCGTGTTCCCTCCATACGTACCCTGAGTCGTCAATTCAAGGTGAGCATAAATACGGTGAAAATGGCTTACGGAGTTTTGGAAGATCGATGTATCATAGAAGCTCGTTCCCAGTCCGGGTACTATGTCTGTCCCCGGTTGCCCGGCATTCCCCGGGAACCCAGCATAGAAACTCCTCGGCTGAACCCTGCTGCCGTAACAACAGGTGAAATGGTCATGCAGGTCATGGAGGATACCCTGCGTCAGGATTTGATCCAGTTCGGGGCCGCCATTCCCGATCCTCGCCTGATTCCTGTCAGAAAGCTGAACACCATGCTTTCAACGGAGAGTAGACGTCTCCAGGAAGAAAGCGTGGGGTATGCCATGCCTCCTGGCAATATCCGACTTCGTACCCAGATCGCCAGACGGATGATCAAGGCCGGATGTGCCCTTGTTCCCGATGATATCATCATCACCACCGGGGCGGCCGAGGCCGTTTTTCTGGCCCTTCGTACCCTGTGTCGCCCCGGTGATACGCTTGCCATTGGTACACCGGTTTATTTCAATTTTCTTCAACTGGTAAAAACCCTCGGAATAAAGGTGCTGGAGATTCCCATGTCTCCTTTGACGGGGATTCACCTGGGGATCCTTGAACAGGCCTTTCAAAACCATAGCGTCCAGGCCTGTCTGGTTATTTCCAATTTTAACAATCCCCTTGGGAATTGTATTTCCGACGGGGGAAAAGAAGAATTGCTGAAACTTCTATTAAGATTCAATGTTCCGTTGATAGAGGATGATATCAATGGAGATATCTCCCACGATCCGGAACGGCCATCGGTGGTGAAAGCCTGGGATACAAAGGGAAATGTGTTGCTCTGTTCCTCTTTTTCCAAAACCCTTGCTCCGGGGTATCGCATGGGGTGGATTGCCCCCGGCAGGTATTATGACGCGGTGAAACATCAGAAATTGGTGACCAATATTGCCACGGCCTCACCTCCCCAGCTGGCAATTGCACAATTTTTATCCACGGGTGGCTATGATCATCACCTGCGCTCAATAGGGAAAACTTATGCGGCCAGAGTGGTTCAGATGGCCGATGCCGTGGGACGTTTTTTCCCAGGAGGAACCCGGGTCAGCCGTCCCACCGGAGGATTTACCCTGTGGGTGGAGATGCCTCCGGAAATAGATAGCCGTACCCTTTACACCCTGGCCAGGGAAAAGGGTATTTCCATTGCGCCGGGTCATATTTTTTCCACCACCCGTAATTTTGCCCATTGCATCCGTCTCAATGCAGCCTTCTGGTGTGAAGAGACAAGGTGGGCCGTGGAGACACTTGGAGAAATTGCCCGGTCTCTCCAGAAAAAATAATCCAAAAATACAATTTTATCCAATATGAACCCAGGGAATCAGTTTTTAATTGATTTATCGTTTTGAGTCTTCACATATTTAATGCATGTATGATGGCTGAAAAATGACAATAACAGCTGATCCCCTTGAAAGGGGAGTTTGAAAAAAATGCAAAATGTTTTTTATTACCTGTTAACCATTCTCATATGGGGTTCCACATGGATCGGCATCAAGTTTCAGTTGGGTGCAGTGGATCCTCTGGTCTCCGTGGTTTATCGTTTTTTCCTGGCCGCCGTTATCCTAACGGCTTGGTGTCGCCTGACCCGTCTGAACATGAAGTTCTCATTGAAATCCCATGGTTTCATGGCCATGCAGGGCGCTTTTTTATTCGGTTTCAATTATTGGCTCTTTTACGTGTCGGAACTCCACCTCACAAGTGGTCTGGCTGCGGTGATTTTCTCCACAGTGCTTGTCATGAACATGATCAATGGATTTCTGTTCTTGAAATCGCCATTTGATGTCAAGGTCATTGCCGGGGGAGCCTTGGGACTTGTGGGTATACTTCTGGTGTTTCAGCCGGAAGTTGCGGGATTTCATATGGGGGACGGCGGTTTTACGGGCATGGTGATGGCATTTGCCGCCACCTATATGGCCTCCCTGGGCAACATAATTTCCGCCAGAAACCAGAAACATGGACTTCCCGTTATTCAGACCAATGCCTATGGTATGGCCTATGGTGCGTTTTTCATGCTGCTGGTGATTCTTTTTACAGGGAAAACCTTTACATTTGTGTTTTCTTTTGCCTACATGGGATCTCTGATCTATCTTGCCATATTCGGTTCCATCGTGGCCTTTGGGTGCTATCTCACCCTTATCGGACGAATTGGGGCAGCCCGTACCGCCTACGCTTCCCTGATATTTCCCATTGTGGCGCTTGTGATCTCCACCATTTGGGAGGATTATCACTGGACCCCGGAGTCCGTGTCCGGCGTCATGCTTATTCTAAGCGGTAATCTTTTCATGCTTAAAAAGAAATCCATGGCAGCAGCGGCACTAAAATCCTCCGAGCAGCCGGGTTAATATATTTGGGCTTTGCTCACGAGTCCTAAGTTCTCATTTTTCATACCACATGTGGTGGTTTTAATTTTAGAGAAAATCATTATGTGGTGGTAAATTGGCGAACTTAGGACTGACCAGGCTTTGAATGGACAGGTTCCATTGCTCGCCGGGAGCTCTGTGGTCCATGATTTCAGTCTGTAAGTGAGTCTGTGCAAAGGGCGGACTTAGTTTTGTGACCCGAGTCGAGTCCAGATACTGCCTATCCCTGGCAGTTGAAAACGACATATTTTCAGAATCTTATCCATGAAAAAAAAAGAGCTGAGATGACAATTATGAGAAAAAGAGTGTCCACATGGTTGGAAAAAGTCTCATTGTATCTCTCCACATATCGTTGTTTATAATACATGGATGCGTAAAAAAACAGGATGCCCCCCCCAAGCCCTGCCAGAAATCCAAAGACATGGGCAGATACATCTGTGTGTTCTCCGCCGCTGAACATTCCCACAAGGGCCGCCCCCGCCCCCAGAGGGTATAGAGCCGATGGTTTAATATCAATGCCATGGGAGGGCTTTAAGGTGATGCGCACCTTTTTTCTGATCTGCCATGCCGCCAGAATACCCACGGCCCCCATGACGGCGGTGGAGGCTCCGATGGACAGATGGACCCGCCGGTACATGAAGGCATTTAGAAGATTACCGGCGGCACCGGAAAATAAAATGAGAAACAGTCCCCGCCCGGGACCCATAAGGCTGCAGATGACGCTGCCAAGGACCATCAGTCCCAGCACGTTTCCGGCAAGATGGGAAAAATCTGCATGGAGCATCAATGCCGTAATGCTTCTGCCATATTCCCCCAGGAGAATGCCCAGGGCCGATGCGCCATGGTCGAGCACCACCTGATGATGATTTTTGTAATAAACCGTGGCCGCATGGATGGTGCACAGGAGAAGACAGGCCCCTGCGGCAGCAGCTTTTCCCTGCCGGGTGATGGGGGGCAGTGGTGGATCACTTTCCATGTTGTGGGTTGAAACCGTATCAAGGTCGGCATCCTGGGGGAGGATATGGTTTTCAATATAAAACCGGGACAATGTATCCCAGGCATGGTCGACGTCGTCCTCATCAATTATCAGGTCCACGGCTCCATTTCTTTCCTCACACAGGGTTTCAATCCCCTGGGAGAGCAGTACCAGGGCCGTTAATTGTGCACTTTCCCGGTCAAGGCAGTGCAATGCATTTGTCAGGTTTTCATGCTTTTTCATTTTCAAAATGCCCTGGATATAAGCGTCACGGGTGGCGGACCAACGGGGTCAAATAATCCCATCAATTCCAACGTCTTCAAGGCATTCCAGCCCCTGAACAATTAAGGATATATCCTCTTTTTTGATTAAAAGGTTCCCTTGCTGTGGCGTAATTCGTTTGATGGGAATCTTTTTGATGGTGGACATGGCAAACCGCAGGGTTTTGTTGCAGGAAGTGTGTTTTTAAGCAGAGAATCCACCTTTTTTTCCAGCAGAATATAATTTCGAATCAAGGTTTTTAAAAACCGTTTTTGAAGGGCATCATCATCAATGGTGGCAAGGGAGTCCAGGTTGTTTTGCAGAAGGATATTGCCCGGGATGGCATCGGGGTTGGATTGTATCCAGTTAAATAATTGTTTGTTTTCCTGTCGAATCAGCTGCTGGAGAATTTTTTCCTGAAAGGGTTTCAGACCCATGGCAAACCTCTGTGTTATATTTGGATCTATGATGTGTTTTTATTCCATGTTTAAAATTTATCCCGAAACGGGGGTATTTGTCAAAGTTTGATTAAAAGCGGCAGCTTTGGACCGTGGTCTTACATGTCGGTCTGCCCCTGAGAAAAAAAATTGACCGATATCAATGCGATGCTTCTATTAGTTGTGCTATACTGGGACATACTGGGGTGAATCAACCCCCGCGGCATACGGTGCGTGAAGATGGGGCACTTGGACGGGGCTATGGCCACTAGCGCTTTAAAATGCTTCTGGTGATGATTAGAAGTCAATGATGACTTAAAGTGACAAAGTGATATCATTATCAGATCATTCAGAATGCAAAACCATGAATGCAATTTTTAGGTAGTAATAACAAAAGGATATATGGAAAATGAAAGAATACATAATCAAGCCCGGAATAGGCCTCAATAAGATTAGTTTTGGTGCCACCATGGACGACTGCAGGGCATATTTTGGAAAACCCGAAGATGAATTAAAAGAAGAATTTGAAGGGGAGGAATATATCTCCTGGTATTATGATGAAGGGGAAGTGGCTCTGTGCTTTGAAGGCTCTGAAGATTTCCGGCTGGGAACCATCATTGTCAACAACAAGAATGCCACCCTTGACAATCAAAAAATTATAGGCAAGAGCCTTGCAGAGATAAAAAAATACCTCAAGAAAAATAACTACGTCGGTGTGGAAGAGGTGGATGAAGATGATCCTTCCTCCCCCATGAAGATTATCAACGTGGACGATCTGGAGTGTAATTTCATGTTCACCGACGGTATCCTTGATGGTGTGCAGTGGAGCTACCTGTGGGAGGATGACGACACCCCCAGATGGCCCGCCGTCCAGTAGGGTAGAGGCAGTAAAAACATAAATACCCAGCCGGGCTTGCTCATAGCTTCCGCCTCTCTTCCCAAGAGTGGCCGATGTTTTGATCAAGTCCCGCATCCCCAAGTCTTGAGCTTGCCTTAAAGTGTCCGGTGTGGTGATTTGCGCCCGGTATGGGGCTATCCGTACGGAGATCTGATATTTGAAAACCAAGAAAAAACACTCTCAAACGCATAGTAAAAATGAGATCCCTGCTTCTGATTCGGCCCGGAAGGGTGTGATTGTGGCCCACCATGGCATTGCCGTGGATATTTTATTTGAGTCCGGGGAACGACAGATGGTCAAGGTGAAGCGGCGTGAAGGTCATGTGGTGGGTGATAATGTGGTGGTGCAAGATCACCGTCTTACGCGCTTACCCCGGCGGACAACCTTATCAAGAAGGGATTCCCGGGGCAGTATTCGCATTGTGGGTGCCAATCTGGATGTCCTGGGGGTGGTGGTGGCCCCATTGCCTTCACCCACCCCCTGGTATATTGATCAGGCCATTGTTGCCGCAAGACAGGCATCCCTTACCCCTGTTTTGGTGATTAACAAGGCCGATCTTGAAGGATCGGAAGCCTTTGTGGAAGAAATGAGATCCATCTACGAGGGTATTGTGGATATCTTTGTGGTCAGTGCGGTGACAGGGCAGGGCCTTGATGCTCTGGAATCCTTTCTGGGGCAGGGATTCCGCAGTTTTTTTGTGGGCATCACAGGGGTGGGCAAAAGTTCGCTGCTCAATACCATCTGCCCGGCACTGGATTTAAGGGTGGGGGAGCTCTTTGAAGCGGGCAACAGGGGGTGTAACACCACCACCGTTTCCACGCTTCATTCATTGAAAGGCGGTGGAGAACTTGTAGATACCCCGGGCTTCAACGAGTTCGGCCTGGTGGACATTTCTGCCCGGGATCTTGCCGGATATTTCCCAGGATTTGAAAAGGCCCTGGAAGGTACCTGTCGTTTTCGGGATTGCCGCCACCTCACCGAACCCGGATGTGCAGTGACAACCTGGGTGGAGGAGGGCAGGATTCCGAAGGAACGCTATCACACCTATGTTGAGATTCTTGAGCAGCTTGAAGCCGGTGATGTCCGCTTTCGGAGCCGTCGATAGCCCTGACGTAGCAAAAATAAATGCAGATGCGCACTGTACCTGCCAGAAATCTTACGGGCCTGGTCATAACATGGACCACCGATTGTCACCGGTGGCCGATGTTGTGATCAAGCCCGTCTGGTTATTAAAATAAATGATTAGGTCAACACCTGTAGAATTATCCGCTAAAAAAAGGGGGACCACCTCCAATGTCTTTTTCCATCAATCGGTTTACATTATTCTGTTGGATTATTTTTGTCTCTGCTGGTTTTCAGGGGGAAATTGTGGCGGCAAAAAGTCCCAGAATCCTTGAAATTCATTCCGTTTTTCCCAAAGGATTGATTTTTTTAAATGAAAGTGAACATCACCTGAGTACGGTTGTGGACAAACTTTCCCAGGGGAACCTGAAACTTTATTTCCGGGGTGTCAATGAAGTGATTCCCGGTGATCAGATTTTTCATGCCGTTAGAACCGGTAAAATTGATGCGGCTTGGTCGTGGACGGGGTATTATTGCGATGAAATCCCGGTGTGCGAGTTGATTTCTTCCATGCCCTTTGGTTTGACGCCCGAGCAAAGTGCCTTGTGGATGTGGAGTGGGGGTGGACAGGAAATTCTGCAGAAAGCCTTTGATGTTCATAATCTCATTGTTATGCCAACCCACATGGTGATCTCCGAAGCCGGGGGGTGGTATCAGAAAGAGATTAACAGCCTTTCGGATTTCAAGGGGTTACGGATACGAATTGCCGGGTTCGGGGGGCAGGTATTGTCCCATTTCGGTGCCATTCCCACCATGATACCCGTGGAAAAAATATTTAATGCCATCGCCGTCGGGCAACTGGATGCATTGGAATTTTCCATACCCGATGTGGACCAGAGTTTTGGGTTTGAACGTTTTGCCAGATATTATTATTTTCCGGGATGGCATCAACCCTCAAGCTGGAATGCCTTGATGGTCAATAAAGAAGTGTGGGGGAGCTTTTCGGAACAGGAAAAAGATATTTTAATCTATGCTGCCCGTATTAACACCATGTGGTCCCTTGCCACTTCTTACCAGCGCCAGATGCCAGCCCTGGCCATGTTTAAATCCCAGGGGGTTGAGGTCCGACGTTTTTCCGATGACATACTGAACCACTTGCTCCAGGTTTCACGCACGCTTTTGCAGGATAAGGCCACCGGAGATGTCCTATTAAACGAGGCCCGTGAAAGCCAGATGCGCTTCATGAAATCGGTGGGATGCTGGAACCAGTTACAACGGTTTCCCTCCCAGTTTGTGACTCCGGGTGAATGCGGTATGGAAAAATGAAAGCCTCACATGGAAATGACCCTGGCGGATTCTTTTACGGCGACCATGTACTCCTGTGGACGGGGGGATTTTTTCTTGCCGTTATCTGGATTTTTACTGTTTTTTTCATTTCGGTTTCCTATGAAAATGAAATCAAGACCGGCCGAAAGCACCTCATACATTTATCCGGTGTGGTGACTGCCTCCCTGGACAGCTCTTTTACGAATTGCGCAGAGATACTCCACCGGATAAGCAACGATTTTTCTCGCAACTGGAATCGATATCTTTTTGAGCGTTACCAGGCGGTAAATCGTCTTGCTGCAGCAACGGGGGCGCTGCCCCAGTTGGAGACGATTGTTGTTCTGGACAGTATCGGCACGGTGATGTTTACGAATCTCACATCCCGCCCTTTATCAGCGGAATCTGACCGATTTCATTTTCTGGCATCTTCATCTCCTTCAGGTTCAGGGAGTCCGGGATTTCTGCATTTTGATTTTCTGTCCCGGGGAGGAAGTGACAAAGAATCGGAGGGATGGATCACATGGCCCATATTTTTGCCGGGAGAACAGTTGATTGGAAGTGTCGCCGCGTTGGTGTCGGCAACATATTATAACAAGATTCTGGCCCGGTCTGTGGCTGATGATCCGGGAATTGAAATGTTGCTGCACACCAGCTCAGGACATGTGTTTGCCGGTGTGGAAAACGAGACGTCTGTTTCTGTTGATATGTCAGCACTCCCGTCGCCGCCTTTGGATACCCCTGGCTCCTTTTTTTCCATTTTTAAAAAGGATGGGAAACAGGAAAAAATTTCAATTCGTACAGAAATATTTACCACAGGTCTTCAGTTGACAGTATCTCAGCCGGTGTCCAGCGCACTTAAACGCTGGAAAGCGGATCTGTTGCGCTATGGGACTGTTTTTGTGGTTCTTAATCTATTGGTTTTTATGGCTTTTGGCCAGCTGTGGATCTCCATGAAAAGACAACGCCTGGACAGGCAACGCCTTATGCTCAGTGAAAGACGTTTTCGTGGATTGTTTCATAACTCCCTTGAAGGTATTGCCATTTATAACGCTTTTGACGATGGAAATGATTTTGAGTTCATCGACCTTAATTCCGCTGCTGAAGAGATTTTATCGGTGTCTGCCTCGGATCTGGTGGGGCAACGGCTCACCACTGTTTTTCCAGGGGTCTGGAACATGGGATTGATGGATGCGTTGCAGCGGGTATACCGCACGGGAAAGCATGAACTCCTGCCTGCCATGCACTATGAAGATGGAAGCAGATCCCAATGGATCAAAAATGCAGTTTACAGTCTTTCAGACACTGAGGTCGTCGCCATCTTCAACGATGAAACTGAGATGCACCATGTCGAAGCCCAGAAGCAGGTACTGGAAAGTCACCTAAGACAATCCCAGCGCATGGAAGCTGTGGGAACCCTGGCAGGTGGTATTGCGCATGATTTTAACAATATCTTATCTTCTGTTCTGGGTTATACGGAACTGGCCCTTTATGAGGGACCCCAGGCGGAGGGCCCCATGGAGACATATCTCAAAGCAATACAGACCGCGGGCAATCGCGCCAGGGATCTGGTGCGGCAGATTTTAACCTTTGCAAGGCAGGTCGATGAAGAGGTCAAGCCAATACGTGTGGCCCTTATTGTCAAAGAGGTACTCACGCTGCTGCGTTCCTCCACACCCACCACCATTGACATTCACCACACCATTGATGACAGTGCAATGATTCTGGGAGATTCCACCCAGATTTATCAGGTGATCATGAACCTGTGCACCAATGCCACCCATGCCATGGATGCCCAGGGCGGGATTTTGAACGTTGAGGTGAGTCGACACGAGAAGGATGATATAGCGCTCCTTAAGGGGTTGCCACTTGATGCTCAACGTATTGTGAAGGTTATGGTTAGTGATACCGGTGTCGGCATGGAACAGGATGTGGTGTCCGCCATTTTTGAGCCCTATTTTACCACCAAAAAGTTCGGCGAAGGCACGGGTCTGGGGCTTGCGGTTGTCCATGGCATCGTTAAGAAATACGGTGGGTATATCCATGTGGAAAGCCAGATGGGCGTTGGCTCTCAGTTTTATCTTTTTTTTCCGGAAGCAATGGTGGTTATCCCGGAAGAACCGCTGCCCATTGACACCATTCCCGGGGGCACGGAACGGATTTTGATGGTGGATGATGAACCTGCCATACTGGCGGTGAGTCAGGAGTTGCTGGAAAAAAGGGGGTATAAAGTCAACACCTGTCTGTCCAGTACTCAGGCCCTGGACTTTTTTAAATCCGACCCACATGCCTTTGATCTTGTCATCACCGACATGACCATGCCCGGCATGACAGGGGATATGCTGGCCCGGAAAATAATTGAAATCCGCCAGGATATTTCCATTATACTGTGCACCGGATACAGCAACAAGATCACTCGGCACCGGGCCCGCGAGCTGGGTATTAAAGCCTTTTTGCATAAACCTGTGGAGGTATCTCAGCTGGCGGGAACCATTCGCAGTGTCCTGGATGGTGATGATTTTATATAAAAAAACAAGAAACTTGATGGGGATCAAGGAAAAAAGATCTCTGATGCCTTATATTCAAATCACACCTTGAAAAGGCAACGTTAGAAGTTGACTTATTTAAGCGGGTGTATTGAAACTCAGATCACAAGGAGGCAACCATGAAATGTCCCGGACAGGATACCCAATATTGGAATGACGAAGCTATTTTTGAAGTTGCATGTCCCGAGTGCGGCACCCCCATTGAATTTTTCAAGGACGATACGGCCCGAAAATGCAAAGGGTGTGATAAACGCATTGTAAACCCCCATCTGGATTTCGGATGTGCATCCTATTGTCAATATGCTGATCAATGCATCGGTACACTCCCCGAAGAATTTTTAAAAGAGCGGGACGATCTCCTCAAGGACCGTGTGGCCGTGGAGATGAAGCGCTATTTTAAAATGGACTTTAAACGCATCGGCCATGCCATGCGTGTGGCCCGATATGCCGAAGAGATCGGCCGTAATGAGAAGGGCAACCTTGCCGTGATCCTGGCGGCGGCTTATCTTCATGACATTGGCATTAAACTGGCTGAAGAAAAATATGACTCCAATGCCCCGAAGTACCAGGAGCTTGAGGGACCGCCCATTGCCAGGGCCATATTGGAAAAACTGGGAGCCAAAACAGAACTCATTGATGAGGTGTGTGATATTGTGGGACACCACCATCATCCCCGGGAGGAAGAATCCATCAACTTCAAAGTGTTGTACGATGCAGATCTTATCACCAATCTGGAAGAAGAACATAAAGAAGAAAAGATGCCATCGGATCGCCTGGAGCGTATCCTTGAAAAATCATTTCTCACCGATTCAGGAAGAAGCAAGGCATCCAAGGTTTTGGGCTGATTTTTCCCTTGATCTTCTGCCTTAAGTTCCGGCGGTAAGGTCAGATGATCTGAAAAAACTACCCAGTACCCAATACCAATAAGCGCCATTTAAAAAACTCAGGACCTACGCTCCTGATAGATATATAAAGGAAAAATACAATGAAAGTAATGCGAAAAATAATTGAAATTGATGAAGAAAAATGTGACGGCTGCGGTAATTGTGTCCCCTCCTGTGCCGAAGGAGCCATTCAGATTATTGACGGCAAGGCCAAGGTGGTGAAGGATCAGTACTGTGACGGCCTGGGAGCCTGCCTGGGCGAGTGTCCCCAGGATGCTTTGAAGCTGGTTGAGCGGGAGGCAGATGAGTTTGATGAGGCCGCAGTGGAGGCCTTTCTGGCATCGCAAAAGAAAGAAGATGCCCAGCAAAAAGCGTCGGAGACCCTTGCCTGTGGTTGCCCTTCCACTCACCTGAAAACTTTTCCTGCAGCCGGGGGATGCAAGGAAGCCAATAAACCCACCACTATGCCAATCGGGGCATCTGCCCTGTGCCACTGGCCGGTGCAGATCCGGCTGATTCCCCCCACGGCACCGTTTCTTAAAGGTGCGGATCTGTTGATCACCGCCGATTGCGCTGCAGTATCTGCACCGTCATTTCACAACGATTATCTGAAGGGAAAGGTGGTGATGATGGGATGCCCCAAGTTTGATGATGTGGAGTCATATGTGGAAAAGTTTGCCCAGATTTTCAAGCAGGCCGGCATTAAAAGCATCACCACCCTGATCATGGAAGTGCCCTGCTGCTCGGGCCTTCCCGGGCTTGTGGAAAAGGCCATGGCCCTTTCCGGTGTTCAGATTTCCATGGAAAAGGTGGTGATCAGTGCCCGGGGAGAAGTGGTAAAGTGAAGTGGTCGCCCGAAGCCGAAGCGGCGGTGAAAAAAGTGCCTTTTTTTGTGAGAAAAAAGGTACGACAGAAAATTGAACAATATGTCCTGGACAGGGAGGGAAGTTGTGTGAACATCGGTGATGTTAATGCGGCTAAAAAAAAGTTTATCTCCTCCATGTCCAACGATATCAAGGGCTATCAGCTGGACCGCTGCTTTGGTAGCTCGGGATGTCCCCATGCCGCCGTTTCCTGTGAAAGTGTCATGGAAAAGGCAGAGGCGATTTTTAAGGATGCCGATCTTCTGGATTTTTTAAAAAAAGAGGTAAAAGGAGATCTTAAATACCACCATGAGTTTCGTATGAGCTGTGCCGACTGCCCCAATGCCTGCTCCCAGCCCCAGATAAAGGATGTGGGTATCCTTGGGGCCCGTCGGCCCTGCCTGGGAGAAGACCCCTGTTCCATGTGCCGGGCCTGCGTGGATGCCTGCCCTGATAATTGCATTTCCCTGGACGATGATGGTGAAGGCCCCCTCATTGATCTGGAGGCGTGCATGATGTGCGGCAAGTGTATTGATGCCTGCCCCACCGGCACCATTGAGGAAGGCCAGAGGGGATTCCGGGTGCAGCTGGGGGGACGTCTTGGCAGACATCCCCGCCTGGCCATGGAGGCTCCGGGTATCCATTCTGAAGCGGAGGTCCTGGAAATATTAAAAAACGCCCTTGCCTTTTACAAGGCTCATTCCAGAAAAGGTACCCGGTTTTCAAAGCTGTTGGGCTTTGAAGAGATGGATGCCATCACCTCTCTTCGTTAAAAATTCTCAAAATCATCATCAAAGGGGATCAGCTCTTCCGGGCGGACTTCGTTGTGTTTCGGAAGTTTTAGCTGCTCAGAGGAGCTCTTTGGAGTGATCCGGGCTTTGACCGGCTGGCTTGATCGCACACCTGAGCTCTTTTTTTTCTGTGGCAGCCTTTGATGCGGTTGCCCTGAACTCTCTATTTTCCCTGTAATAATGGTTGCGATGTCCCTTACATGGGCGTAAAGCTGTGCCGCCTGGGCATTCAACTCTTCCGATGCCGAGGCAGACTCTTCGGCATTACCGGCATTCTGTTGAACAACCTTGTCCATTTCTGATATGGCGATATTTACTTGCTCAATACCGCGGGACTGCTCATTGGAGGCTTCAGATATTTCAGATACCAGTGCTGCTACCTTGGCGGTGCTCTGGGCCACCTTGGAAAAGGATTCATCTGTGGTTGCAACAAGGGCTGAACCATCATTGACTTTTTTAACGGTATCTTCAATCAATGCGGCTGTGTTTTTTGCGGCATCTGCGGCCCGCATTGCCAGATTACGCACCTCATTTGCCACCACTGCAAAGCCTGCGCCGGCTTCACCGGCCCGGGCCGCTTCCACTGCGGCATTAAGGGCCAGGAGGTTGGTCTGAAAGGCGATTTCATCAATGGTTTTGATTATTTTGGAGGTTTCCACACTGGCACCTGAGATTTCTCCCATGGAATATGTCAAGGATTTCATGGCCTGGTTGGCTTCCTCCACTACGTTGCTGGCTTCCCGGGTCAATGTGTCGGCATGCTTTGAATTTTCAGCTGTTTTCCGGGTCATGGAGGTCATTTCTTCCATGGATGAAGAGGTCTCCTCAATGGAAGCTGCCTGTTCTGAAGCTCCTTCAGCCAGAGAATGACTGGCGGAAGATATCTGGCCAGCTGCGGTGGCCACCTGGGATGCCCCCTCTTTTAACCCTGAAACAATGCGGTTTATGGGAGCGGAAATTCCCCTGGCTATGAAATAAACAACGGCCATGAGGATTATCAATGCCACGGCACCGATGGTTATACTGGAGTAAAGGATTCGTTTTGCTCCCAGCATCACCTTGTCCATGGGAATATTTACAAGAAAGCCCCACGGTGTTTCAGATAGGCCTATTTGAATGGGAACCACAATACGCTCCACGTCCGTTGACAGATGAGTGGAGTAGTCCAATATGGTGTGAAATTTTCCGGATTTAACGCTTTTTTTTATGTTTTCCCAGATGAGAGTGTTACCGATATCCTTCCCCTCCCTGGCCGCATCCTGATGGGCCACATAGATTCCCGAATTGCTTATAATAGCCGCGTCGCCCGTGTCATAGGGTGTGATTTTGGAGACCATGGCAGTAAATGATTTAAGGGAAATATCCACTCCGACGACCCCCGCCACTCGTCCCTTATATCTTATGGGAACCACAAGGCTTGTTAAGAGGACCTCTTCCCCGCCGATATCATAGGGGTAAGGGTCAAGAATGGTCTCTTTACCGCTTTTAAGGGCCAATTGATAGTAATCTCCGGCACCGGTGGTGTTATAATCCACAAGGGGATCAAGGGCCACTTTTCCATTATTTCTGTACCAATAGGGAATAAACCGTCCGGTGTTGTCGTGTCCCTTCTCATCTTTAAAATCATTGTCCCGGCCGTCCAGGGCATCGGGTTCCCAGCAGGTCCAGACCCCAAGAAAATTGGGGTTAAGCTCCAGAAGTTGTTTCAACATGTCGTTGAGGGCTTCTCTTTGTGGGGTTTGAGGGGTTTTTTTCAGTCCCTCGAAAAGATGGGCCGTTGTTCTTGCAGCATTCATGGCCGTATCAAGTTCTTTGCTGACTTCATTTGCATACCTGTACCCGAGCTGTTCGGCATTTTTCATGGCTTCTGCTTTGATCAGTTTGCTGGCCTGAGTTGTTATCAAAAAAATCGTAACTGCAAATGCTGTTAAGGCCACAGAGCCGATGGATAGCAACATTTTATTTTTCAGGTCAAGTCTTTTTAACATTATACTTCCTCTTTGTTTTCCTGCGTTTGATGTTTAAATTATGCGCCAATCATTAATACCTTCGTTAATTTTTAACATGTATTTTGATTAGGATTATAGATATCCGTATGATGTGCTTTTATGATCTGAAAAGCATATCATATGGCTGCTAAACTGAATGAAAATATAATTGACGAAGGTATTCAACTATTATAAATGCATTTTGATGATCGCTTCAACTAAAAAATTTTGGCTCTTGTTGGATTCCGGGGTCTTGTTTTTGCGTTTAACTATAAAGCATTGGAATCAATAAATAATATATTCAACAGGGCAAAACAGAAGACCTTTTGGTATTTGCAATAGATTCAAACGCTTAGTCGAGCTGCGCATAAAAAGACCCTGAAAAACAACATGAGCCTTTGTGAGAACGGGGTACGGGGTCAGGCCTGTGTTATTGGCGTTATTTCTTTCCTGATAAATGCGTTGGGTCGGCAATTTTTATCAATACACTAAGGTTCTCTCTGCAATACTGGACTCAATGGTTTTCACTGGCCCTCCGCCATATCTGCCAGACCCTCGGCATCCAGAATGGAGATACTTCCCCGGTCTACCTCAATGAGCTTTTCTCCGGACATTTTATTGAAAATTCGGGATAGGGTCTCCGGGGTGGTGCCGAGAAGCCCGGCAAGTTGATTCTTGGACACCGGCAGGGTTACCATCTTCATGTTGTCCTGCTCCCTTGTCAATACCCCCAGGTAGGAGGCAAGGCGGGCGGGTACTTCCTTTAATGCCAGGTTCTCCACCATGACCGTGAATTCACGAAGGCGCATGGATAAGACGGCAAGCATGTTCAAGGCAAGGGAGGGGTTCTCCGTAATGCGGGTAATGAAGTCCTTCCTGGGAAAGAAAATCAGGTCAGATTTTTCCACTGCCAGGGCTGATGCAGGAAAATTTTTTCCGGTGAACACCGGCACTTCCCCAAAGGGTTTCCCCGGGCCGTAGATGTGCAGAATTTGTTCTTTCCCCCCGAAAGAGAGCTTAAATATTTTTACTTTGCCCTTTTCAACAATGTAGAATCCATCCCCCACATCCCCTTCATTGAATATCACCTCTCCCTTTTTATAGCTTTTGTTTCGACAGATACCTGTTATATCTTTAAATTCCGATTCGTTCAGGCCGCTGAACAAAGGAATGGCGCGTATTTTCCCGGCAGTTGTATCCATTTTAATCAAGGTGCCCCCCTCACGAATCAATCAACGCTGAAAGTTGAGTGTATAATATAAAAAATAACGCTAATTATGTGCATTAAAGGAATTTCTTGTCAAGGGTAAGGATATTGTCATTTTATGGCAATCGAAGTGTATCGTTGGCTTGTTTTATGTAAAATAACTATCTAAAAAAGATTGTTCTCATCATATTATTTATGATATGTGTGACAAAATGCTTTGTTGGTAAAAAATGAATGCATCTTACCTTTATTCGGCCAACTGAGGGTAAAAATACCGACACCCTACTCTGGTAAGGATATCAGGTTACAGGAATTTTCATGTCATCTATATGTCATTATTATAAGAACAAGACAGCATTGATGTTGGTTTTCTTTCTTCTTGCTGTGATTGCATGGGCATGCCGTCAACATACACCGAAGTTTCAATGCGAAGACAGTTTGGGGTGTGTTCGTGTGGCACCGGGAGACCCTTTAAAAATAGGCGTTTTACAGGCCCTGACCGGGGATGTGGCCTCCATTGGCAAGGGGCAGATCCGGGGAATTGAGCTGGCCCTGGATGACCTTGATGGGAAGGTTGCCGGACATGCGGTACTCCTTAGGATTGAAAACACAGACTGCACAGAAGAAGGCGGTGCCAATGCGGCATTGAAAATTCTGGCAGATCCCGACCATATCGCCATACTGGGAACCACCTGCTCCGGTGCAGCCGCCGCGGTATCAAAGGCCATGTCAGAAGCCGGTCTTACCATGATTTCAGGTAACAACAGTGCATCTTTTCTCACCGCTGTTTCCGGCCGGAAAGGTTCATGCTGGCAACCGGGGTATTTCAGGACCGCCCCCAATGAAGAGAATGCAGGAAAGGCGGCAGCGGTTTATGCATTCAACATCCTTAATATCCGGAAAGCTGCTGTCATGAATGACGGGGATATCTATACCCGGAGTCTCACCGAAAGTTTTATGAAAATGTTTCAGGAATTAGGTGGAAAAGTAGTGCTTGATACATCGGTCAACAAAGGAGATCAACAGATGCAGCCTGTTCTGACCGCCGTACTGGACTCCCATGCCCAGCTTCTGTTTTTCCCGCTGTTCCAGCCCGAAGGTAATCACATCCTGCTCCAGGCCCGGGATATGCCGGATTTTGAAAATATTGTGCTGATGACTGGTGGTGCATTGATTGACGTATCCTTCCTTGACGCCGTGGGGGAAAAATCCAAAGGGATGTATTTTGTGGCTCCATCACATCCTCAAACCCCCGCCATAGAGGCATTGTCGCAAAAATACATCAAGCGGTACAATATTCCTCCTGAGACCTTTTATTATGTCACCGCCTATGACGCAGCAACCCTTCTGTTTAAAAGTATTGAAAAAACTGCCATTCATGGTCATCAATCCGGCGCATTGTATATTGGTCGACAGGCCCTGAGGGATACTCTTTATAACACAATGAATTTTAAAGGCATGTCCGGAACCCTGACCTGTGATGCATTTGGAGATTGTGCGCAACCTTGGTTTAAAGTACTGAGAATGGATGACCCGCTTGGCGGAATCAATGGGCTTCAGTCCAATGTTGAGTTCACGTACACTTCCATGGGGCAGGAGGTAAGCCCAGATGGCTCTCGGAAATAAACCGAATACATTATGGCAGGACAAATCCCTTGCATTTAAGGCTTCTCTGGGGCTTGGGCTGCTGGTGGGATTCATGGCAGTGGTGGCCATTACAGGTTATCTATCCTTACGATACGTTCGCATGGCAGACAACGCCATAGCCATCAGCACGGAAATTCAGCGTATGGTTCTTGAAATGGATGGCGGTATGGCAAAGGCCCGCCATCTGCATGCTAAATTTTTCCTTTACTATCCCCGAATCGGCTTAAGAGCTGCCCATGAACAGTATGCCCAGCCGTCCATACGGCGGACAGCAGAAGTGGTTTCCATCAGTAAAGCCTTAAAGGAGATGATCTCCCGCCCTGAAGTCAGTGAGACGATTTTTAAAAGCCGTATTGACGTGAATCTCTACCTCTCTTCTGCAAAACGCTTTGCCGATACATCCATAGAGTCCGTGGAGCTGGTCACCCGACTGGCAGCACCGGAAAAAGGGCTGTATGCCCGTTTGAATCTTTTGCTTTCAGAGTTAAAAACAGAAGTGGTCGAATTCCTGGACCTTTACCACGAAATGGAATCGTTTGTGCAGCAGTACCGGGTTACCAATGAACGTTTTTTAATGCAGTCGGCATTTAATGTTGAATTTAAATTGAAGCAGATGGTCAAAGACAGCCCGCTGCTGAGCCAACAGCATAAAGACGATATTTTATCCATCATGGACCGAATCAAGCCACTTGCTAAAGAGATCATGGATGTGGATGTGGCCATCCATGCCAAATTCAATGATTTCGTGCTTCAGGAGAGAAATTCCAGTATCATTTCTGAAAAACTGGTTGCGCTTGCAAAGAGTGAAGTTCAAAAATCCCAGGAGCGTATCACCAATACCCACTGGCTGGCCAATTTGATTCTGATGATCATCACCTTTGCGGGTTTGATCGTTGCCGTTGTTATTTCTCATCTGATAACGGTAAAAATTACCCACCGTATTTTGCAACTTACAAAATCAGCTGAATCGGTTCGAAAAGGTCATTTTGAACTTGTTGAGCCGGAAGGGGTGAATGATGAGATCGGTCAACTGAGTCGCACCTTTAACTTTATGGCCCTTCGCATCAAAGAACTTGTTGAAAACCTTGAAAACAAGGTGGCACAACGTAACAAGGCTCTTGCCATCAGCGAAAAGCGTTTCCATGAATTTTTTGAACATTCAAGCAGCGGTGTTGCCATTTACGAAGCTGTTGACGGCGGAAAAGATTTTGAATTAAAGGAGATCAATCCTGCCATGGAGAAGATTCAGGGTTTTCAGCGGCATAAGGTTCTGGGGCAAAGGGTAACCAGGCTTTTTCCTTCAATTGTTGAAGACGGTCTTTTTAAAATTTTCCAGGAAGTATGGCATACAGGAAAAACTGCGGATCACCCCGTGGGCTGCTATTGCAATGCCCAGGTTCAATCCTGGCATGAAAATCAGATATATAAGCTGCCCGGCGGGGATTTGGTGACTGTCTGCAATGACAAAACCCTTGAAAAACAGGCAGAAATCCAGAAGGAGATAATGGACGAGCAGTTGCGCCAGGGAAGAAAGATGGAAGCCATCGGCAGGATGGCGGGGGGGGTGGCCCATGATCTGAACAATGTCCTGGCCCCCGTTGTGGGCTACCCTGAGTTGCTTCTGCCGGAACTTTCAGAAGATAGCACTCTTCGGGAAGCCCTTATGGCCATACTTAATTCAGGCAGGAGAGCCACCAAAATTGTTGCAGATCTCCTGACCATGGCCCGGGGGGTTGCAGATACCAGAAAAGAGTTAGATTTAAATGATCTTGTAAAATCTCAGCTGGATGCACCCGAAATCAGGAAGTTGCTGGTCCTTCATGAAGAAATAGAGTGTCAGGTGCACCTTGAATCCCAATTGCTCAATATCTCCTGTTCTTCGACTCATATTCAAAAATGTGTTATGAATTTACTGATCAACGCCATTGATGCCGTTGACGGTAAGGGGCGGATTTGTATATCCACCTCAAACTGCACGGTGGCAGAGACGGACCTTTTGCCCAATCCAATACCCAACGGGGAGTATGTGGTCTTCCGGATAAGCGATAGTGGCGATGAGATTTCGCCAGCTGATCTGGAGCGGATTTTTGAGCCTTTTTATATCAAAAAAATTACGGATAAAAGTGGCACCGGTCTGGGGCTTGCGGTCACCTGGAATATTGTAAAGGAGCATGGTGGCCGCGTAGGTGTTGAAAGCGGAGCCAACGGCACCACATTTTCTCTTTATTTTCCTGCCATGGAAAAAAAGGAAGTTTCCCCGGATGAAAACCCAACCGGTGATAAGGAGCAGCTCATGGGACATGGTGAACATATTCTGGTTATTGATGATGATATCCAGGTCTCAAGTCTTGCCAAAAATATTCTGGAGCGCTTTGGTTATCATGCCGAGTACGTTAACTCCGGTGAAGCCGCACTGGATTATCTAAAAGAGAATAGCGTTGATCTGGTTCTGCTGGATATGCTCATGGAGCCGGGTATTAATGGCCGTCAGACCTATGAAGCCATGATTAAAATTCATCCGGGTCAAAGGGCTGTGGTGGCAAGCGGATTTTCCGAAAGTGAGGAAATTGAAAAAACACTGGCGCTGGGTGCCGGGGGATTTATTAAAAAACCCTATGCCATCAACGAACTTGCCAGAATCGTCAAGGCGTGTCTGCCTTAGTCAATAAGCCCTGTGTAAAGCGCCTGGCACTTGATGATCATCTCTGCGGATGTTTATGTCAACTCATTGAAAATCAGCTTCCCTTTTTTATATTCTTTACCTTTGGACAAAATCCAGTATCGGAGGTGAACTGATAATATAATAGACACTTCCCTTTTCCGATGTCGGTTTATCACCTAACACCTCAATGCTGCTGTTGAGCTTCACCGTGGCCAGAATATTCAGGTTCTTTTTTTTGGATTTTGCCGCCTGGAATTGTTCGGAAGAGATTTTCCCTTTGATATCATAGGCCCAGTAGACAATTTTATCATGGGCCGAGGTGGTGGGTTCATCATAGTCCATGAAAAGGGAGCCCACAAGATCATGAATGGCCTGCCCGGAGACATCGTCAAATTTTTCAAACAGAAGCATAACCCGGTGGGTGGTACTATCTGCCACCACGCTCAGGTTGCCATCCATGAATTTATAGGTTCCGGGCGTGGCTCCTTCCACAAGGTGGGAGACAGCCATCTCTTCCTGGGCAGAGGTGAGGGGGGCAGCCAGGGTATATCCATTGCGGTCCAGGTGAAGGGAAGCCACCTGATCATACAGCCAGGTCAGCTTCTCTTTTTTTGGAGGCAAACGGTCATCGGCAAAGCTCATGCTTAGAAACCCCAGGGTAGCAATTAAAATAATAGAATTTTTTATCATTTCTGAACATCCATATTGAAATTTTGAAGATTGATCACAAATTGGGTATGGCCGTTTTATATGAAAAAGCAGGTACTGGGTATTAGGGGCTGGGTACTGGGTGCTGATAGCAACTGCTTTTTCATTGTTCGTTGTGGCAGGTGGTTACTGCCATGTGGGTTATATGAAAAGGTAGCCTTCAAGTTTACCTCAGCAGAGCCCCTCCCCCGATGGGCAATAGGAACCGGAC
>NZ_BAAHYK010000052.1:0-36130 GCF_054657595.1 Desulfocicer niacini | reverse complement strand
TACGGTATAAGCTTACATTGCGTAATTCGTTAGAATTTGGTACTTTCAATTCTTAGCCTCCCAACGAAGAATACGGGAACGAGCGTGATACAAAAGAGGAATTCATCAAATATTATTATTGGGAATTCCCCATTTCGAAACACCAAAAACAATTTAAAAAGAAAAAAAGAATATACATAGCTTATAAAATATGAACTTGTTTTTCTTACGCTATGGTATAGGCGGCATGTAAAATACGATAATACCCCTAACATCAATAGAGAAATATATATGCCATAAACATAGGTAACGCCGATAATTGAAATAGTAGGCCCTGGTCCAAAATGAAAAAATAGCCTCATCCGTAAATCCCAAGATATGTTGGGATTAATATCAAAGAAGTATCTTAAGGGGGTTATATATAAAGGTTTATTCTCTACATAATCACTTAAGACTAGATATGTGCCAAACTGAAAAGGGTAAAATTCTTCTGACGTAATGAACGATTCAAATAAGCCACCATTAAGAGTTTGAACTCGCACCAAAGCGCCGCCAAAAACCAACATACAAAAAATTGAAGCAGAGAATAGAAGGAATTTATTATTGCTTCTATTTTTAACGCATAGCGCAATAATTAAAATTGCAGCATATTCGCGGCGCGTCGTTAAAACAAGAAGTAAGCCAACTAAAATAATTATTATAAACTTAAAGAACTTAGGGAAATCAGTATCCAGTAACAGAAACAATCCTGTCATCAATAATGACATCAAAAACAAATATCCAAGCAAACCAAGCTCTGGTATGAGAGCTCCAATGGAACCTACAGAGTGTTGGCTGTATCCATATACAAACAAATCAAATAACCCTACGGAACTAGCTATTTTATAGAATGCCCACGTACCAATGAAAAGATAACTAAATGATAGTACTAAGGTGAGTTTAGAATTATTAAACTTAAAATATGAGGCACCTTTGACATTCCCTATAAGCTGCATTAATGCAACTGTACACACACAAAGCAACAATATTAAAAAAGAAATAAGCGTGCTTGAAAAATCTGCATCAACTCCTTTAACATAAAGAGCAATGAGATCTCTATCGTTTATATATGAATAAAGAACAGGAGTAAAAAAAAGTAAGCTAGTGACAATGGACATGACTATTGGGCTGAATAAAAGATTTTTGATTTGGACTATGTGGGCTCTCATTTTTTTCAGCTTCGCTCGCTTAGGTAAAATTTATAAGCATCTTTAAAAGCTAATCGATCATTATTATCATACTCGTTTTTTTGGGGTTTATGATTTATTTCCTCAATAAATGTCATAAGGCGATGACGGCGCTTGACTGAAGGAAAAAACATTCGAAACGGATAACGAAACATTCTTTTGATCAATGGATTTCTACTTATCAAATTTTCCAAAAAAATTAATTTAGGCCGAGCATTTGCATTTTTTTTTGGCAAAGAAATATTTTTTTTAGGAATATGTACGTTCGGCACTTCAATAAATTCAAATAGAGCCTTTAAGACAATTTCTGGAGATTCTATAAGCTCATTAAAACCAATGTACATAATATTTTCTTTTGAAAAGACTGCAGTCAAATTTTTTTTAATCATTTCATAGCAAGATCTTTTTATATAATCAAAGCCTATCTCTTTTCTTGGATAAATTTCTTTTCTAACCGCATCGATAAACGATCGGTGCTCCAAACCTCTCCTTACGTTCATGTTATATTGACTTATTGCACGCTCATACGGATCTCTAATGATTAGTATAATTTTTATGGCAGGGTTGATTTTATAAAGATTTGTAAGAGCAATTTTGCTGGTGCAGTACTCAGGGTTAACCTCTCCGACAATGCTTAACTCATAAGCACTTTGATGGAATTTTTCCAAATACTCCTCAATATTTTTTTCCCCCTCCGACAGAAAATAATTTGATTCTTTGTTCCAAGGTAATGATATTATCTCGCAACTTGAAAGTACTTCATGGAGCGATGTAGTGCCCGCTTTTTGGGCGCCAACGACGCAAAAATCAATATTAATTTTTCGTCTTTTCTTTGTAGCCATACACCAACTAACTTGAGGAGATTTTTAATTTATTTCGTTTAATGTTTGCAAAGAATTGCCAAAAAAGAATAAAAATAACTGAAAAAAAAGCTGAAATAAAAATGGTCAATGTGCATATAAGAGTACGTTTAGGTTTGTACTTCATTTCAGGAACGAATGGTTTATCCAGTGTTTTAAATCGAATTATTTCTTTAACCTCAGCAATTTTTGCCAGTTCAACCTGTTTCCTGAGTTCCGTGTATACTGTCTGTGCTGCCAAATGTTCCCGTTGAATTTTAGAAAGGGTCAGATTGGCTGAAGGAATCTGTTGTTCCCAGAATTCCAAATTTTTTTCAGCAGATGCCAGTCGAGATTCCACAAATTTTCGTTCTCTTTCTGCATCGCTTTCATATTCATTTTCCAGGTAAAATGTGACCTTATCAATGATGTGTTTTAACATCTCTGAAGCAAACTCAGGATCTTCATCTACCCAGGAGATGGTAATTAACATCGTTTCTTTGTCCTGAGAGACGGAATAATAAAAGTCTTCGAGTATTTTATCTTGCAGCGTTTTGATAGGCGTTGGTATATCTTCAGAATCATCAACGTTCCACTGTTGTTTTTGAGCATCCCACAAATCAGGGTAAAATCGGGGTAAAAGATGATGTTCCTGAATCAGTCGCATTTTCAGGGTACGGCTGTTTAAAAATGAAACAATGTTCTGACTCTTGTTATCGCCTCCTGCAATATCTATAGGCAGGGGAATACTGCTGGCAAGAGCTGCCAATTTAGACATGCTATCGCCGGAACCGGTTTCAGTAGGTTGCAGCACGGCATCAGATTTGTATGTAACCGGAAGTACATAAAAAACAACAGCCAAGGCAATTAGTGCACAGAGTAGTGTGAAACCACATATGAACCATTTCCCCCGCCAAAGCGTGTCCCACAACTCAAGAAGGTCAATTTCATCATCTTTATCATCGCATGCCTGATGAACAGGTACATAGACATACTTCTTTATTGGCTTTTCACTATCGGTTTCCATCTGAAAATTAATATCTCCTCATCTCTTCAATGGTTCGGCACGCGTGATCTGGTGTTATCCAGGGGCTCATGGGAAAAAGCGAGTCCGGTTGACGGACCATGGCACCCGGATCCCTGGTAAAACTGGTGATGGCGTAGCTTAAATGACCCGGTTTGTCATTATCCCTGAATATGGACAGGGGAAAGCTGATGTAAACGCCCTTTTGATCCGTTCCACTGTTTTCAGGAGCGTTGAACATATCTGTATCGGTTTTGGTGTACCAGGCACCCAGAGTGAAGTAGTCAAAAGAACGTCTGATGTCAATTCGAAAGCCATTGTCCCCGGCCAGAAAACGTCCGATGGTTAGGCCTGCGTCAATGCCCTGGGAGGGAAGGAGTTGCCCGTAAAGGTGCAAAAAGGCCGTGGAGTACCATCTGTCCGGATCATCCCTGAGCTGTAAGTTGTTGTCCGGATCCCGTTTGCGTACCAGTTCTGATTCCAGGCCAATGCCCCAGAGACCTTTGTTAAAATAGCGAAAGAGCTCCCCACCGAATCCGGCATAGGCGGATTCAAATGCGCCGGCAGACAGACGGCCTTGGACGGACAGAGGCAGGGTAAGTTTCTGCTCAAGGGCAAGCATGGAGAGTCGTAAATCTGATTGGGCCTCATAGTCAAGAAGATCGGTGCGTACGCTGTTTTCTCCTTCAAGGGCAGGGTAGTCGACCTCATCGAACTCATTGAAAATTGTCCACTGAAGCTCGCCAAGGACCTCTCCCCCAGGCCAGGGGTGATAACCGGCCTGTGCCCTGAGAAATCCCTTGTGTTTGAGAAATCCCTCTTTATTATTTACGAATGTGATAATCTGTGGGGCAATGCTGAAGGAAAAGCGGCTGTCAAGGATATCAATCCTCTCTGCATCGGTGGCATCTTTCTGAAACGTTGTTAGGTTTTCCTGTTCGTAAAGATTCAGTTTTGAATATGCCAGAAAGCCTTCCCGATCAAGATTGTGGTCCCGAAAGGCGGTGAAAACCTTTCGAGGGGTTTTCAGGCTGGTCAGGATGGTATTATTGTGTTTGATGTTAAGATAGAAGGTGGTGATGCGCTGGGGTAAAATACGGTCACACACATCTGCCACATGTCCTAGTGCCCTGCTGTTGGAAAGATGAAGTGTGTTGTGAAACGCCACCCACACGACATCTGAAGCACAGGAAACGGAGATCTCTTCAAATCCCTGAGCCTTGAGGGTGTTGCCAAGAATGGTTGCCAGGTTAGGATTGTCCGCTTCGAAGGCTTTCCACTTGGACTTTTCGGTGGGAGAGTACGGGGGTGTTTTCCGCCAGGGTAAGATACCTTCTGCGCGCAAAGGGAGTTCAACATCAACACTGCAGGCAAAGCTATCCCCCTGCAGGTATCCCAGTGTTGCCGCCATGTTTTTAGTCAATTTATATTTTACACCGATATTGATATCACTTCTTGATCCATCTGTTTTGAGCTGTTGGCCGGAGCTGTCCCTGTAGCCGAACATATTCTGGTTGTTCATGGTGGTATACTCGGCTACCAGGGTCAGCCTGGGTGAGAGATGCCATTCCACACCGCCAAACAGTTTTGTCTTTCTGAAGATATCCGAGGTGATAAAATTTTCTTCTTCCCCGGTAAATTCTCCCGCCAGCGTCCCCTGGCCGAGCCCAATGGTAAAATCCACGTTTTTAATCATCTTTGACATGGCCAGGTAGCGGGAACTGAACAATCCGGTGCCGGTAACATCAAAAAGACCGGCCGCAACCTGGGGGAAAAAAGGGTTCTCTTTAATGAGCACACCACGTATTCCTGCACTTCTGTCTTTGTAATCCCCATAACCATGTCCGGGAAAAGCCTCAATGGTGTTAACCTTGGTAAATTGTCCATGTATTTCTATTTGATCCAGAAATCCAGCCGCTCCGCCATAATAGGTCCATGGGTCGGCATGACCTAATTTGATCCGGATGGTTCCGTCCTGTTTGACACGGGCTGTGGGCAATTGTAGAATACCGGTGTAGGATTGCAGGGATCCAAGTGCCTGCGGTTCAGATTCCCATGCAATGGCAATGGGTGTGCCCACCGAAACAAACATTAGAACAAACATGAGGGGGAGCCAGCTCTTAAATGGCAAGGGCGACGCCGGCGGTTGTGGCAATTTTAAAGACAATGTCGGAAATATCCTTGGTCAGTTTAAGATAGGGGACCCGCTCCAGATCTTCCGGTACAACAATGGTGTCTCCCGGCATAAGTACAGTTTTTTCAAAGTTGTTGAAAAAGCCGTTTTTCTGGGACATGGAAATAATTTCACCATTGGCCTTCAAGAGGTAAACATGTTTATCGTCGGCAGTTTTTGCAAGCCCACCGCTCTTTTGAAGATAGAACTTCAGGTTTCTATCCGGTTGAAACAGGAAAGAGCCGGGTGAATAGACACTTCCCACCACCGAAACAAAGGAAGGTTTCTGGGGAATATCCAGAGTATCTCCGTCCTGAAGTTTGAAATCGTAGATGCTGTTTTTAAAAGAATCCAAATCTGCAATCTGGATGGCGACTCTCCCTTCCGCTTTTATGGAGCTAAGCTTCCCTATGAGATCCTGGACGGCTTTGCCGGCAACCTCTGCGGATTTTGCATCTTCTTCAGACGTGGCAGTCTGTGCCATCTCCGTCGACGTCTGCATGTAACCTAACTGTAATCTTTCCAGCATTTTATTGATACTTGATTGCTGGATCTCCTTGGCATGCTCGGATGTGTATTTTGCCCCGTAAAAATAGGCATCATCAGTGAAACCACCGGCACGGTTGATGAGGTCGGAGACCTTTTCATTTTCCCTGATATTGTAAGTTCCGGGATATCTTACTTCTCCAGTCAAAGTGATGCTTTTCACCAGAGCGGCGTCCTTGATTCTCGGAATGAGAATGGAATCATAGGGTTTTAAAATAAAAGAACCATCCCTATCAAGGTGGAGCAGCAGGTATTCAGTAACCACCTTGTTCTCTTTGATTACCTGGCGGGCGATCTCCACCCGGTCTATTCCTGCTCCGAATTTTAATCCACCTGCAAGGGCAACCGCATCCTGCAGTTTTAAATCCGGCTGAAATATCAATTTGCCGGGATTCCATACCGCGCCATTTATGATAATTTCTTCCTGGATACCCAGGTCTTTCCTGGATAGAATCATAATTGTGTCATGGGGCATTAACGTCGCATCATAATCCCCGGTAAACACCTCGGACAAGGGAAAACGCAGGGGGGTGGTCCGGGTAGTCTTTCTGTCATACCTGTAGATCAGTGCAAATTGCATCAGCGTGTCAGGTAGTAAATTATCTGATGTGTTCAGAACATCAGAAAGGGAAAGGCCTTCTTGATATTTAAAAATATCGGGTTTCCAGACATTGCCTTCCACTTTCACCACCAGGGGAAGAGCTGACTGGATAAAGGCAAGCTCTAACAGGTCTCCGTTTTTTACTGTGATTTTTTGCCAGGCATCGGGTTCCTGGTTGATATCAATATCCTGGATAACAAATTTTTTATTTTTATCAAATCGGCGCAAATGGACACGATCTCCAAATGCCTGGGGAAGAATCCCGCCTGCCAGCTTGGCCAGATCCTGGATATGGCGTTCGTCGGTAATTTCAAATATGGCCTGGTGGTTAACGGCTCCGCAAACAGCTGCTGTTTTGCCGATTTTATCCACAAAGATTACATCTCTGTTTTGCAGCATGGTGTCAGATTGCCTGTCACCCTTGAGAAGAAGATCGTAAAGATCAAATGGGAGAAGGGCTTTTTTCCCCCTGTAGAGCTTTATTTTTCTCAGTGTTCCGGTTTTTTTGATACCACCCGCATGAAACAGGCCGTCAAAAATTGTTGAAAAGGCAGGCACTATATGTAGTCCGGGCGAAGTTACTTCCCCCACCACATATACTTCCAGGCTACTGAGTTCAACCATGGTAATACTGATATTCATGCCCTGGAAATATTTTTTGGCTTCTCTGCGGACAATCGCTTCAACATCGCCATATTTAGTCCCTGCAACAATAATAGGACCCAATTGGGGAACATTGATACGGCCTTCTCGATCTACAACAACAGGATATTCTGCATCTAAGGATGATCCCCATACCCGTATGAGGAGACTGTCTCCGGGACCAAGAATATAGTTGTTATCCGGAATGGCAAGGCTGGATGGTTTGGGAAGGGCTGAGGTGAAGATGTCATATCCGAATTGACGAATTTCCCGGGCAAGCAAGGAGTCATATCCATACCGATATTGATCTTCAATAATGGATGGTTCGTAAATTGGAAGATCTTCATTGCCTTCAATCTTGTTCTGTGGAAATTCAGTGCTTGGTTCTTCATTTCCTGCCTGGTCCTGATCTGTTATTTGTCTGTTTTCGTCAGATTTATTGATACTAGGGTTGCGGACGTTGACATCTTTTGGAACCGTTGATTTGTCCATGGAACTGTTTGTTTTGCTGGTCTTGTTGGGAAGTAAATATTTCTGTTGTTCACGTGAGACGTTTTCATTAACCCCGGATGGTAATTGCCGCAATGTTCCTGCAGGTAGCTGTTTAATAATTTCAGGAGGAATTGCCATCCCGTTATATTCAAAACAATATAGCGACGTGTCAATTGAGAGAATGCACAGGCATATTAAAAACCATTTTGAGTGAATCATAGCAATACCATTGGACTATAGTTATGTAGAGGTTTCAAAATCGGGTATAGCTTCGCCCTGTAAAGTACACACCGAGCGAATATATATCATGCGAATTCTGCTAAACAAAGCATGAATCAGTGAAAAAAAATCCATAAAAAACAATTAAGAAAATGATTTTTATGGATAAAATATTTTTTATTTGTGAAATTTTAATGCCCACCACCACCACCACCACCACCTGCTGCGGCTGCGACCACTGCAGCGGCAATGGCTGCCAATCCTATCATGACTCTTTTGCTGGTATTAGATTTCATGATCCCCTTTTCGTCGGCCTCGGAATCATAAACGGCGTTACCGTCAGTAAGAGTTGCTATGTTTTGTGTTTCATTGTCTTTCGTAAGTGGTCTCACCAAATCATTATCATTCGCTGTGGCAATAGAAACGCCCATGAACAATAGTGTGATTGTCAAAAATAGAGATATTCCTTTTTTCATCGACGTTTCTCCTTTGGTGGTTTCTGTCAGGATAATCTTATCGCGATCCAATTTCAGTTCTTTAGATTCACAGATCTCCATATCATATAAATTGGGGACAAATATAAGGATCGTCTTTTACATAACAATTTTTTTCATAAATAAAAATAGATTTTTTCAACATCCTTTATTACCGAGCAAGGCCTTTGAGAGTTTTTGCAAATGTTTCTCGGTTCTTTTTCCCAACCATAATCGGAAAATAGCCTTTTTTAAAAGCAATCCCTTGACAACCACTTCAGGTTCAGTTTTTCCGTTCTTGTAGACGAATACCCCTTTGTCCTTTTGATATAGGATCACAAATGAATCTTTATTCTTTATTCCATTTGCAAAGGATGTCAAAAACAAGTCTATTTCTTTTTGAATTGAGACTGTTTCTTTACCCATTGATTCATCAAATCCTTTCAGGGTAGCGTCTATAAATTTTTCTGAAGTGATCAAATCAGTTAAAATTTCAATTCTCAAAGCCATAGTTTCGTCAGCATCAATAATTTTCAAGGCGTTATTCGAGAATTTTTTCAAATAGAGACCGATAACGTAAACGTCAAACCCAATAACGTATTTTTTTCTCACGCCTGCGCCATTTAATAACAGATTTTCATCGTTAACTTTCATGCAGTCAGGCAGGTTTGTTCCGTTAATTTCCAACGCATCTGTTTGTGTGTTTAAAAGGAGCACCATTAGAATTGATAAAATATATTTTTTTACCATGCTTTCATTCTCATATCAATAAACACATTAACTCAGAGGTGTTTAGGAAGATAAGATTGCTACAACTCTCGCAGGGGCGGCCGAAGCCCCCACAATTTTTAATGGAAAAACAGCAACTTTAAACCCACTTGAAGGTAAAGACTGAAGATTTACGAGTTGTTCCATATGCCAGTAGTTTTTCTCTCTTCCAACAAGATGCCCTTGCCAAAATTCGTCTTGGCCCTTTGATTTGATGGTTCTTTTTATCTGGACATGAAACGGTAGATCCCATCCCCACTGGTCAATACCCATTATTGAAACTTCCTGTTCAATCAGCCACAACGTAGCCTCTCTGCTCATGCCTACACCATGTTTCCAGTAATCTTTTGTACCAATATATCGATCCATGCCCGTCCTGATAAGCACAATATTTCCAGGCTCAATTAATGTATCTGTCTTTGCCAGTTGTTTTTTTAGAATTTCTGGAGTTATAGGCGTGTATTCTTTGATTTCAGTTAAATCAATAAGTATACCGTCCGCAAGACAATTTTCAAGAGGGATTTGATCAATTGTTAAAGCTTTTTCACTGTTTGTTGTTGGGCCATAATGCCACGGAGCATCAATATGTGTTGTGCTGTGTACCCCCATACGGGTAATTGTATCATCTGCCCATCCCACAAAATTTTTACTGAAATATTTAAAGGGTAAACCTAAAACTCGAACAATCAGTTTGCCTATCCAATGGGGCTTGTGTTTGATTTTAACCCTCATAAATTGAGGATCATCAGGATTATAATAAATGGATTTTGACAGATCTACAATTTTCAAAGTTATTACTCCATGGAATATACGCGCTGCTTTACTATAAACAAGGATAGTTGGTATAGAAACAAGTCAGATTTCCGCCTTCAATGTTATAGACATTCACCATCGCAGTTGTGAACTGGCTCAATAAATAATTTCGAAGCCAAGATATAACGAATATTTGTTAATACTGCCAAATTCATCATCCGTATTTCCGACCATAGTATCCCCGATGGTAAAAATTTTGCATAAATCACCCAGTTCGTATTCCAGTATGCCGATTGCCCTGCTTGAGGAGTCGTCAAGATCCTGAATCCATCGTATGACATAGTTAAAGCTGTTCGCTATTTTTGAGTCTGTTATTTGCAAAAGTCCATAATTTTTGCGTATAAGAACATCGTCGAAGTTGACCTTCCCATAGGGTGGAGCAGCTTGGTAAATAGGACCGGTAAAGCCGTTCTCATTAAAATAATACTCGCAGGCAAAAGTGGGACCCATTTCAAAAGTGTAAGATGCTCCCAATAGGAAATCCAGATCAGTATTGTCATCTTCAACAGAATCATTACGAACACTTCCTTCTCCATAGATCTGGGTAGCATCAGAGACAGACCAACCGGCAAAAACACCCAGGGTTTCTCCATCGAATTCTTCATGGGAAAGGATCATACTGCAGTATTTTTGATAGCCTGTATAATCGATTTTCAATGCGTATTTTTGATTAAATTCGTTGTAAAATTCATGTTCTCCATCATCTGTGTTTACGATAAGGGAGGCGCTCCAATTGTAATGGGGGATCCAAACGACTCGAGCATAGTCAAGCCCAGAAACTTCAAGTTTTGGGTTGTCGCGTCCATTGTCTTTGATAAATGGGTTGGAGGGAGAAATCAGGAAGGAGGGTCCCCACTGGAGATTCTCACGACCGTAGGATACGAACAATTCATCAGTTATCATTAGTTGGGCCAACCATTCATTAACATAGAATTCGTCTGTGGTTTCAGTTTCATCTGATTGCAAACCTTCTGTCCATTTTTCATATTTTAAACGCCAACGAGGCTTTGCTGATAAACGTAGAGGGGTTAAATTAAGATCAAAGTCGGGTCTTATATTCAACTCTGCTTGATATGTATTGATATTCTGTTGATTGTTATAGTTAAGAATTGAGTCGGTTTCGGGTGACCGGATAATTCCAAACTCAATAAGATTAAGCCGCCATGAGAAACCGTCTATTATTCGCTTCTCCATGCTTTGAGATCCGAGCGTCGAATCATCCGATTGAGGAGATTTTTCATTTTCAACAGCCAATGCACCACCAGATATTGATAAGTAAATAATGGTAAATATATAGAGTGCTGGAGTAATAATTTTTTTCATAGTTCTTCCTCACTACAGAGCCTATATGTATTTTTATAAGATGTTAATTACTTAACAAATTACGGTTGAAAATATGATTGGGGACTTCTTCAATTTTTGCGTTCGTGAAAAGGAGCGTGGTTATATTTTTACTTATAACTATATCTTGGATCTGAATTTCTGAAATAAAGGGGCGTTCTTTTCCTTCAATCAGGACATTATTGTCATATTTCATCTCTGCTGATTTCAATTTTTTCCCTGAAACAGTAAAATAAACTGCTTTTATGCCCAAACCACTCTTTTTTGAGATACAGTATTCAATATGATCATAGGTAGCACTTTTTGTTTTTGCTTTTAAAAGGAAAACATGGCATAGGTCCTGGTTAACGGTTTCATCTGGCATCGGAGTCGCGTCATAATCCTCGGCATAATTGGTGGAAGCAATGTCGCCATAAGCGGCATTCCCGATGAGCTTTTGCCGTTGTGAGATGGGAACTGGTTTGTTTAAGCCAGGTTTGTAAAACCACATATTACCGTTAACCATCAATATTTTGTTTCCCTTATCTTTAGCAGGAGCAAGAGATGTTGCTAGGGTATCAAAACCTCGGGCTTTTACATTAAATATCATTTTTGAACTTCTGTTGTTATCAGAAGAAAGAATGGAAACGTCCCATGAAATACCATTGCGATTGCCTCGCGCCTTGTCAGCTTCTTTCAATATCTGCTGAATTGAGATGTCATTGGTTGAATTGTTGGTTTCAGTGGAAAAGCTGTTATTGCTAGAGACAATCAGCAACATTAAGAGAGTCATTCCTGTGGTTTTAGCCAATCTTGCTGTCCATTTCATGCGCACCTCAATTTTTATAATAATTTAAAGGATATTAAGCCTTATTCAGACTATTTTATGGTTGTAAGACGCATCATTATTTAATAATTTTGTATCACGCTTTATTGAATTTTCCAAATAGCCACTTGGGTCTTTTGATTTTTTTTGCATGCATGATTCTAAAATTATGCATGTCCAAGGGCATCAACAATACTTTTGTGGGCTGCCTTTCTTGCTGGAATAGTTGAGACTATTGATGATAGTAAAATGAGAAAAAAAAGTGTAATTGTCATATACTCAGGTACCATGAAAATTTCGAGGGGAATCTTAATCACGTAGTTGGGAGGCATCCACTGTGGTTCCAGAAGTTTGATTAGAATCCAGTCCAGACTGGTTATCAATATACCAAAAAAAGAACCTGCCAGTCCCAACATAGCGCTCTCCATGGCAAACAAACCGATGATTCCTTTCCGTTTCAGTCCAAGCGCTCTAAGTGTTCCAATCTCGCGAGTTCTTTCAATTACGGACATGCTGAGGGTATTAATAACACTTGTAACGACAATGATAAATACAATAATAAAAATAAAAATAAAGATAATGTCGAACATATCTTTTACTTTTCTGTAAAAGGGAGAAAGCTCTTTCCAGGTTTTGACCTCCATGCTCAGTTGTTCTTTTTCAAAGAAATCCTGAAGTATTTTTTTTACGGGATCAACTTCCTTGTCATCGGACAGTAGAATCGTTAATCTGTCGATACTAGTTGTGTCATAAAGAGACTGAGCAAATTTCAAAGGAAATCTCATGACTTTATCATTGAGTTCTTCTACTGGGATATCATAGAGTTGAAAGACCTCAACATCCAGCGCATTAATCCTGCCATCTACGGTTGGAGACATAACAATGGCATCTGAACCGATAGTCAGATTCAACTTTTCTGCAAGTCCATTGGTGAGTCCTACGCCAAAGAGAACATCATCATTCAGTTGTTTACCATTATATAATTTCAGATTCCCAACCATTCCTGTAGCCCGGCGTTGTATTGCCTGGGTTTCTGAGGGAACTCTACCTGAACCGATAAATACGGTAGAGACTTCTCCATTACTGATGAGCCCTGTCATCTGCATCTGTGCTGTAGTTATGATGACCTGAGGAATCTTTTTGCAAGCCCCTTCAATTAATTTGAATTCTTCTTGAGTAATCAAATATTTAACAGGATCAATTCGTCCTTCCGTTAGAAACCCTTTTTTGAAAATAGTAATATGTCCATTTGCATGAGAGTAAATGAATGAATCCTTCAAGTTTGTAAAAATGTAAGACGTAAATCCTCCAAATATATTGACAGCTGCATATCCAATGGCAATGGCTAAGATGGTGTAAAAAGATCGTCTTCCGTTTCTAAACAGATTTGCAATGGCAAATTTGATCCAGACAATGTATTTTGGATTCACCTTTAATTATCTCCTCTAATAAATTGGGCAGCGTTTTTCGAACGTTTTATTAGTGATATCAGAATTTTTTACCTTATTTATCAAGGCTCCTTTCCTCTTTTGACGTTGCTTATTTCAGAGTCATTAATAATCAGGCCGTCCTGCAGATTGATTTGGCGATTAACCCTGTCCAATAGCCGTTGATCGTGGGTTGAGAATACAAATGTTGTTCCTTTGGTAAGATTTATTTCCCGCATTAGATCAATGATTTTCAGTGCATTTTCAGAGTCAAGGTTAGCGGTGGGCTCATCCGCTATAATAAGGTCTGGATTGGTGATTAAAGCTCTTGCAATTGCCACTCTCTGCTGTTGCCCTCCAGATAGTTTGTGAGGTCTGTGAAGTATATGATCGCCAATCCCCAACTCGAAAAGCAGTTTTTTTGCAGCATCGATACTGGGTTTCCCAAATTCGCCCTTTATCAAAAGGGGTAAGGTTACGTTATCGAGTGCAGTCAGGACAGGAATGAGATTAAAATTTTGAAATATGAATCCAAGATGTTGATTTCGCATATCACTTCTTTGATCGTCCGTAAGCGATGTGACATCATTTCCCTGAAACAGAAGGGTTCCTGAAGTATGGTTATCTGTCAATCCAATGAGGTTGCAAAGAGTCGATTTTCCTGATCCCGATGGGCCCCATACGGCAACAAATTCACCTTTATTTATTGATAGATTGATGTTTTTTAATGCTGTAATACGTGTTTCACCCAGATAGTAATCTTTTTTTATATCTTTCATCTCCACAAGTGACAACATACCCTCAATCCTTAATAATTAGTGTGTATTTACTTTACGATTAGTCAAAGAGATATAAGCTGGCTCAATTTGTGTTTGTAATTTCAGCAACACGAGATGTTTCATTTCCCTGATTTATTAAATTTTTCAGATTTTTCTTCAGAATTTCCAATGGGATAGCACTATTATTCTTGAAAGCTATGGCTATTGTATGATCCCCTTTGGTTGTCGTCATTACCCTTGGCATACTGTTTTTTTCTGAGGGATAATGGGTTGTAAAAAGGTTATCTTTGTCCTTCTTTAAATAAAAATTTGCAGGGTGGACACTCTTACTTGAAGTTTCAGATGCCAGAAAATGGCGTACTACATCTTTGGAAACCAGACGTTCCAGTAACCATGCCTGCTTTTCAGTCGTCTCCTTGAGACCATTGAATCTTGGCATTTCAGTTGTGTGAAGAAGTGTCCTGGAAACCCATTCAAGATCCATGTTCCTCAAAGCGTTTCTGGAGATTTCTCGTCCAACAGTTCCCCCTGTTGAACTGAACAATTCATTTGAGGCATGAAATTGGTCAGGCAGTCTTAAAAAATCCGACAGAGATTGCTGATGATGAAAAATTACATACTTCCAGCTTTTGATTCGCATCCAGACATTACCCTTTCCATCATGAACCTCCAGATTAACTGAAATAGTTTTATATTTTTTTTCAGCTATTTGCAGGTAAACCGGCAGGCTTTGTTTCGTCTTTGGAGTCGGTCGATAGATTTCAACTGTTCCTATGCCTATGGGAAGCGCTTTGTATTCTTTGTTCATCAGCCAGGCTACCATAAGTTGAGCCACACCATCCATAAAGCTCGGATGGGTTAAAAGTACCGGATTAGGTGTGGATTTGAAAAAATTTTGTGTATCAAAAAGCCATACTTCTCCAATTAGACCGTTTTCTCCTATGGAGTGAATTCTTGAAATGCAGTGAAGTAAGGAGCCATGGAAGAGAAATCGTTCCCTGTAAAGCTGTTCCACTGTGACGGGCAGAGGCATCGGTGCGATCAGTTCTTCAAAGGTAAGCATAATATTCAAAAGATAATGTTTGCCAAGGATCACATTACATTTCATTGCCGGGAATGCGTCGTCTTCCTTGAAGAGTTCTACAATAACAGTTCTGGTCATCTGCTGGAGATTCTCAGTTTCTAGTCGGGCCGACAATCTGATGGGAAGAGTCGTCGCATCTTTCATGCCTACCCACTGTGATGCTGTTACGTTTTTAAAACCGATAATGCCAAGGCCCGGTGCCAGACATGCTGCTGCCTGGGCCATGATTTCCAGGCCAAAGGCCATGGGTAATATGGGAAGGCATTCACAGGGTTCTTTGATCCCCGGAGCATGGATCAGGGCGTGGTGATTGAGATACAGGTCTTCATCAAGATCAAGGGTATATCCAACTTCTATTCTGGAATCAGGTTGATATTTGATTATTTTTTTCAGATATGGCATCCGTGGTTCAATGTCCCCATGTGAGAGGATTAAATCCGTTGACTTGCCGTGGGAAAAAAATTGAGAAGACATGCTGTGATTGTCCTTATCTATAGAGTTTTCAATACAACGTCACCAAAAATATTCTAAAATGGTTTTTAGCTTATTAGAAATCACTTCTACTCTTTCAGGTTCGCTTCTTCGTAGAGAAAATCATGGTTAGGGTTGACAACTAACTCTTGGAGACGTCTTCTTTATCTCTTCGTTATAAATTTATATTCCCTGAAATTACCACTTCTGATGCTGGTTTATCATAAAAAAACAATTCTTCGAAAAACATTTTGATCCCCTGTTTAACGGCAATGAGCTCTATGCCCCTGGTTGCAAATAGTTTGCGCAGGTCATCGGAAATCATGCCGTGGTCCCATGGTCCCCAGTTGATGGAAACTATTCTGCCTGGCCATTGGACTTCAAGGCGGTCGGCAAGTTTATTCAGGATTTCATTGGCAGCACAATAATCTGTCTGGCCGATATTGCCGAATCGGCTAGCGATTGAGGAAAAAAAGACCATAAACTTCAAATGATCCGGTCTAAGCGTTTTCTCCAGAACCTTGGCAGGCAAAATTTTTGTATCAAAGACCCTGGTAAATGCTTCCAGAGATTTCGTTTCAATTCGTTTATCCTCAATGATGCCAGCCCCGTGAATCACCCCATCAATCCGTCCCCATCGTTTATAGATGTTTTTAATTAATGATTCGAATTTTTCACAGTCTCTGACATCCACGGCATGATATTCAACTATTGCAGCTTTTTTTTCCATGAGATCAATATTTTGACGGATTTGTCTGGCCTTCAATATGTATCTTACCCTCTTCAATACGATCCCCGGGGAAACTGGAACTGTTTCTTTTTTCATTTTTTTTATAAAAAACTGCTGGAGCGCCTCAAATGTCTTCAGACTTGCCGTCTCAGATGATTCCGCTTCCGGAAGGGGGGATCTACCCAGAATGATTAGCCTTGATCCGTATCTTTCAGCAATTTTCAGGAGAATTTCAGAAACAATGCCATAGGCGCCGCCGGTGGCTAAAATAACGCAATTGGAATCCAGTTGAAAAGGTTTTCTGGGATGGGCCGGTGGTTCTTCGGCAATGAGATCTAATTTCCAGCGATCCATTTCATCCAATCCGATTTCCATTTCGCCATCAAATGCCGCAAATTCCTGCTTAAGCCGGGCAATAATATATAGAGGGGCGGCTGAGGGATCCAGATCAATACATTTTGTTTTAATCTGGGGATATTCCCTGGCTAAAGCCTTGGTTAGGCCGACGCACCCTGCCTGACCCAGTGAATAATTGTGTTCTTTTTTCAGGCCGAACTGTCCATCCATAAATGAAAAATTTATTAACCATGCGTCATTTTTTTCGGCACTCTTTTTTAACTCTTTCATAAAAACATGAAGGAATAAAAACCATTCTCTTGCATCCTCTAAATTCTCATCATCTGTCTTCGTGGAGGATAATTTGTAAAAAGGAACGTGTTCTTTTTTTTCGGAATCCAGGATTACGGGCTCCAGAAGTCCCTCTCCCTCAGATGATCCACTCAAGCCCATGAGATTTATAATGGCGGCAATCCCCGGAAAGGTTTCTTTGAGCATGTGCCTCAGGGTTTGAATGGATTCAGTAGAAGAAAAGTTCACCTGATAGGTATTTGCCCCCAGAAATTTTGTCTCTTTTCCTGGAATAATGTGTAATACAGGATTTTTGAAGTCTGTAAGGGTTCTTTTTATTAATTGGCCAATCTCAGGATGCCTTTCAAGGAGTAACACGGCTTGTTCTGGAGAAAGATGCTCAACATCTTCCTTTTTTGTTATTTGTGCGGGAACTGCTCTCAGGACGAGACGTTTCACCGGATTTTCTAAATAATCATGGGTTTTTCCAGTTGTCTTCAACGCAGCCTTTATTATTTTTTCTTGAAGCCTCATAGCGCTTTGAAGAGTATGATCCTGATCGCATTGCATTTTAAAAAAATGAAGCATTGTCCGGTGGTACTCTTCCAAAATTCTTAAAGAATTAGCATCTGAAACCCATTGCCCGGAAAATCCGTTATCAGCCGGGTATGCTTTATTATTCATTGTCAGAGCCCCCATCCCATATCTGTGGGTAAAAATGCGTTGCTTTTGCATAAGTAGGACATATTGCTTTGTACCCAGTAATTACCTGTTTGCAGAGGACGTCCCTTTATTCATTACTGAATCAGAATTCAGGAAATCTTCACGCTTTTTTCCATACCACTCCACAATGCCTCCCAGGGAGGTTATTTCTGACAATTCTTCAATGATAAGCTCTTCGTTCCCGTTTTTCATGAGCTGGTACTTTTCATCCAGGGTGCTGAAAATTTCCAGTTTCTTTATAGAATCAATGCCAAGATCAACTTCCATATTCATGTTAAGATCCAGCATATCTTCCGGGAATCCGGTGTGTCCACAGGTCGCTTTGATGAGAGCCTGTTTAAATTCATTCAAATCAGGTAGTTGTGAAATCGCTTTTATCTCAATGGGAGGGGTGGGATGATCCACAGCGACATCTGGTGATATTTCAGGATTAAATCTCTCTGGGGACTGTTGAGGGGGAGACTCCGGTTTTACCACGGGAGAGGGATTTGCCCAGATTTTTTCCAGGGAGGGAAGTGTTGGAGCCGGTGGAACCGGCTGGGTAACAAAATTCAAATTTTCCTTATGAATCTGTGAAGGTACAACCGGTTGTGGAAATGAGTGTCCTTCAGATTTATTAGCAACCACGCTTCCATTGAGGGCAGCATGGATCATTGTTTCCTGCATCTTTAGAAACTGCTGGGTTGTTCGGTGTTGTTCCGTTTGCATTTCAAAAAGATGTGCCATTGTTCTATTGCATTGTCCCAGAACACTCAAGATACTATTATCTGTAATGTTTGGGGCAGTGGGGGGGGATGATATTTTTTCTCTTTGTGTCGGCATGGTGTTTTCCTTCTCTTGGTTAGCGATTGAAGAGGAAAAGGGTGCTAAGTTTGAAGATGATATTTTTGACATTTTCTTGTGGGTAACATCATTTTTTAAAATGGGACTTGTTTCAATCTGGCTTTTCTGAAGGGGCTTTTTTCCCTTTGAAATAGGATAAAAGGCTTCACCTCGACCTCCAAAAATTCTCCAAGCCATGGGACCAGGAGTGGCATTGTTTTTGGTTTCAGTGATGAATTTTTCTGTATTGATGTGATGCAGGCCTCTCCCTTCAAAGCAGGGTAACAGATCAACTGGAACACCAAGGGACTTAACCTGGGCTAACAGGTGGGACAACTGGTCCCATCCAGAGCGGCCTGGTGCCTCCAGTGAGATTGCAGTGTAGGGGGCATCCCCGAGAATACTTTTAACAAGCCCGGTGAGAACTCTGCCTGGGCCCACTTCAATAAAGAGTCGAGCCCCCTCCCCATACATATTCCAGATCATTTTTTCAAAGTTCACAGCTTCTGAACTGTGCTGCTTTATATAACGACGAATTTCGTCAAAATCTTCCGGATAATGCAGGGCAGTGGCATTGCTGAATACCGTGATGTCTGGCTTATTCATTGTTATTTCTTTCAACGCTTTTTCCAGGCTGTCACTAATACTGTCCATAGCCCTGGTATGGAATGCCGCTGTGACCGGAATTTTTTTAATACGGATTCCTTGAGCTTCAATTGCAGTGACTGCTTTATCAATAGCTTCCACAGGGCCGCTGAGGACATTCTGCAATGGGGAGTTGTAGTTAGCAATGGATACATTTAAACCCAGTGTATCGATCAGTCGTGAGGTGGTTTCAGAATCGGCTTGGACAGCTGCCATGGTGCCGGTTTTTTTCTTTGAAAACGCTTCAATCATTAACCCACGACTTTCGGAAATTTCAATAAGATCTTTCCTGGAAAAAACTCCGGCGGTGCAGAGGGCAACATATTCTCCGTAGCTGTGACCTGCAACCATATCCGGTTTAATTCCAAATAATTGGAGAATGTCATAGGCGATAAGATTCATTAATCCCATGGCGGGTTGTGCCAAACTTGTTTGGTTAAGCTTTTTTTGCTGAAGTCTCTTTTCTTCATCGGAAAAGACGGGTATGGGAAAAATGTAGTTGGAAAGAGATCTGTCATCTGTACTATGGGTAAGTTTGTCAGCCAATTCAATCAGGTGGTATGTTTCAGGAATGGAGACGACAAGATCTTTAAGCATGTTTATTCTTTGAGATCCTTGACCCGGAAACAGAAAGCAGATAGGTCCGATTGAACCATTAGAGGTGTCTGAAGAATAAGCTTCAGAGTAATATATTCCCTGAGGCTCTCGTTTCATTATGTTATTTTCATTCAGATCAGACAGTATTATCTTAAGTTTGTTTTCCAAGTCACGGGGAGAGGTGGCAACAATATTTAATCGGTAATCGGGTTTTTCGGGCTGATATTTGTATGAATCAATAAAAATAGAATAGGCCAGCTGGCTGAAATCCAACACGTTCACTCCCTGGAGGAGAGTGATCAGGTGATCGATTTGCTTTTGCAACTGGTCACGTGTGGGCGCGCAGAATGTAAATAGCTCTACATCACGGGGGATCAGGTTTTTCACAGACTTATCGCTAGAATTCCGCGAATATTCTTCCATAACCATGTGGAAATTGCTGCCTCCAAATCCAAAACAACTTAATCCAGCTCTTCGCCTATCTGCGAGGCTGTTTTGAAGCCACGGGCGGGTGTCGCTATTGATATAAAAGGGGGAGTCGGTGAAATTTACTTTTGTGTTGGGGATTTCAACACCCATGGTCGGAGGAAGAATTTTATGTTCAATGGCCAGAGCGGTCTTGATCACTGCTGCCAGACCTGCTGTAATCTTGGTATGGCCAATCATTGATTTTACTGAACCCACAGCACAACTGTTGTGCGATTTGATGCTATAGCCATCAAACAGTTCCTTGCATGCCTGCATTTCAACCCTGTCACCGATGACGGTGCCAGTTCCATGCAGCTCCATCATGGTAACCGTTTCGGGGGAGATGCCTGCATCTTCATAGGCTATTTTCATGGCTCGAACCTGACCTTCTGAATTAGGAGCCACGAGACTCTTGTTTCGGCCGTCACTGGATCCTCCCATCCCCTTAATAACGGCAAAAATATGATCTTTATCACGTTCAGCATCGGTTAACCGTTTCAATACCACGGCGGCTGCGCCTTCGCTTAGAACGATTCCGTCGGCACTGTCGTCCAGGGGAAGACTTTTTCCCGTGGGAGACAACACCTGGGCACGGGAAAACATCACGTACTCCAAGGGATGGTTACCCGCATCTACCCCCCCCACGACTGCCGCATCACAAGCATTGGTTCTGAGTTGCCTTATGGCGATATCCATTGCGGCAAATGAAGACGCACATGCGGCATCGCAGGTAAAGTTCATACCTCCAAGGTTAAGTCGGTTGGTAATACGTCCTGCAATAACATTTCCAATGACTCCAGGAAATGAATCTGTCGTCCATTTTGGCAAATTCCCTTTGATTGTTTTCAGTATATCTTCTTTGATTTGCACAGGAATATCTTTTAACTTACCTGAATAGTACTCAGCCATGACACGGCTACCAAAATCCATTCCCAGACTGTTAATTCCGCCGCTACCAAAGAAAACGGCGGTTCTTTTACGGGGAAATTCAGGATTCTGGATCCCTGCTTGTTCCAGTGCCTGGGTGGCAACCTCCAGAGCCAGCAACTGCGTTGAGTCTATGGATTCAAGGCTTTTCGGGGCCATGGAATATTTAATGGGATCAAAGAGAATATCCTTTAAAAAGCCCCCCCATTTGGAGTATGTTCTTTCACTGGATTTGCGATCAGGATCAAAAAAATTATCTATGATCCATCTGTTTTCAGGAATCTCTTTTATTGCACAGACCTGGTTTAAGATATTTTGCCAGTATTCTTTAGTGTTGTTGGCCTCCGGCAGAAAACAGGCCATTCCGATAATGGCAATGTCTTGGTTTCTAGTTGGTGACAGTGGCTGTTTTTTGGTGGTTTCTATATTAGTGGTTTTAGTGACAGGACCGAAGGCCTCTAATATTGTGAAGCTTTTGTGAGATATCTCTTTGTGCAGCTGTTTTATGGAGAATGTTTTATTCTTTAGCAGGGCAATCTGACCGATCATAAATAACCCTTCATTTCGTTGGGTGTCATCATTCTCTTTTGTCTCTTCGATCTGAATGTGTTTCACGTGATCTTTATCAGGAGATTCTTTATAAGTCGTAGATACGCCTTTTGAGGCAAGTTTCAGACGTCCAAGATTCATTAGTTCAAGTTCTTTGAAAATTTCAGCATCTGTTTTGCCACTTAAGATCAGTGTTTGTTTTGCCGTGTAGAATTTTTCAATAAACGGTGTCTCCACACAGCAGGAAGCATGTCCGATACCGGATTGAAGCAGGTGGGTGGTTTCACAGGCCAAAACCTGTTTCTGGTACTCTGGGGTGATAGCCCCATGGGTTACCGCCTCTTTGCTGAAAAGATAGGCACTTCCCATAACCACTCCCAACTTTATCCCCACAGCTGACAGCGGCGCAGCAAGCGCCTGAACCATGGCAGATGAAAGGGCGTCATGGATGCCTCCTGCAAAAAGAACCTGTAGCTGTTTAGGCTCATCAATATTATTGGTCAGCAAGATATTTATGGCAGATTCCCACAGGGTAAAACTGGATAACGGTCCCACGTGTCCGCCACACTCTCTGCCTTCAAAGATAAATTTGGTGGCTCCTTTTTTGATAAATTGCTTTAGCAGGCCGGGAGTGGGGACATGAAGGTAGGTTGAAATCCCTTCTGCTTCATATTGCATGGCAAGACTTGGGCGCCCACCGGCGATTATGGCAAAGGGAGGATTGAATTCTTTGATGGCCTGAAACTGTTCATTCCGAAGGGCTTCAGGGAGGAAACCCAACGTTCCGACCCCCCAGGGGCGAGGTTTTATTTCGTCATGGATTCGCTTCAGAAGCTCCCTGATTTTAGGACCGGGCAGTGCAGACATAGCAACAAATGGAAGCCCACCTTGGTCTGCTATTTCCACACTGAATGGGGCAACATCGCTGACATTGGCCATGGGACCCTGGATAATGGGGTAGGTTGTTCCATGCATAATGGCAAGTGGGGCACCCATTGATAAAGAACGAAATTTTATTGCCTGTTCAATATGATCGACATAATTCTTTTTAATGTTTGCAAAAATTGTACTGATGGTGCCAGAGGTTTGGGCTAGATGGGAGGCCATTCCTATATCCTGTCCACAAGGTATAAACCCCATATCATCAGAAGCGTCCAGCAGGAGTTGGGCCATGGTGGATCGCCAGTTATCGCTTTGGGCCAACTGCTTCTCGTACTCGGGAATCAGATGTCGTCCGGTACGGGTGTACAATCGGAAAAAGGAATCCCTGTGGCCCAGGCAGATGGTTTCACTTCCGTCCATGCTTTTCCAAAGATTTTTTTGTTCCACTGAAAAGGGAGACTCCTCTGCAAGCCAGAGTTGTTCACAGAAAACACCGCCCTGGGCTCCTGCCACGCGTACTGCAGAAATGGTGTGCTGTCCCATGCCGCCCCATATCCAATAGGGTAAATCTATTTGCCCCTTGAGTTGTTGAGCTAAGATAAATGAAGATTCGTTGCCTGTAAATCCGCTGGCCTCATTTCCTTTGATGATGATCCCTTCACATCCTGATTTTTGGGCAATCTGGGCCATTTTAAGCGTTGTGACTTCCAGATAAACCTTTGAAGCGTATTGATGCGCCACCTGGCACGCCGCTTCCATGTCTGAAGGCAATATTCCAGCAAGAACAATTATTGGTATGGAAGATTTGATAAGTTTGACCAGTGTTTCAGGAGATCGGGAAGGCGAGAAAAGAGTATCCCATCGAACCCCCCAGTGAATAGAGTCTCCGGCAGCATGATGCAATAGATCAAGGGCTCGCAACATATTTTTATAGTTTTTGTTGTATCCCAGATCAAGAATACCTGTCTCTCCGCAACGAATTCCAGCAATGGCTATACTTGCATCACAAATATGTGAAGGTGTAATTATAATGTGTGGCCCCATATTGTCTCCTTTGGCTCTTTTAGTCCAAGGCATTTTTTCATGCGTGTTCCCCAGAGCCCCAAAAAAAGTGTTTTAGAATCAAAGTAATTGCGGCGTGACAATGTGGTATTGTTTTGCAAAAATTGTTTTAAGATAGCTTGACAAATGAACTGAGCTTTCGGTGTTCGCTTTTCGTGGCGGGATCAGGCTTGGGTTATTGGTACTTTTGTTGCAATTTATTGCAATTTGTCTTGAAAGATAATCTGTTGTCAAAAGCATGGAGCCTGATAAAAGCCTCAGTCTCCAATAACACAAGCCTGAACCCGTCGGTGTATAAACTGCATAAAAACGCCAGCTTTGAAATGAAATCCAAAAATTGGGATATTAATTCATACAGTTTGAGGACTCGCTCTCTATAACTCACATAGCAGAGAACGCCTGCCACAACAAAAATTAAAATTCCAAATTATTAAAGATTCTTAGAAGGAGTTTTTTGTAAAAGACTTAGAGCTTATGGAATTAGCATTCTTATTTCATCTCACTTATAAATATTATCTGGTGAATGAAAGCTGCCAGCGATTTATTATGATTATTTTTTGTCTAAAACAGCAAAAAAACATTTGATTGGGTTTCAATACCTCATTTGTATCTATTCAGCATCGAAAAAAAGTAGGTTCCAATTCATTTTTTACTTGACAGGTTTTTGTGCAAAAAATGAATTTTTGATGCGTATTTCGTATATTCCCATTCTAAAGAGAATCCCCCCCCCTTAATATATGACCCTACATCAACAAAGCTGCCATTGTCAATAGCCAAGCGCTCAGAAAAATACTTCCATAGTTAAACGATTTACAGGGAGGTGTTTGTTGGGAATAAAGGTAGATATAAAGAAGCAGATCCTGTTGTCAGGCAGGTCATTATTTTTTATCAGTGTTTCGACATCCACTCCACAGGCTATTGCGGAATTAAGAAAATCTTCAATAAACCGCAATATGTGGTATCGTTGAAGCCCAAGGGTCACTATATGCTATGCCTTGATTCGTGAGATCATGCATTCCGTAACAGCCTGTCGATTTATTTTATTTCATCTGGGATTAATTGTGCGGCATTCGTGATCAATCCCCGTTTCTCTTCAAAAAAGGAATTATGATTTGCTGAACAATATCGGCATAGTGATCAACCGTTATCTTCCGGCGGGCATGTTTTTTATGTTTGAGATACCAATCCTGGAGCAGGGCTTTGATCATACCGGCGCTGATGTCTGCGTCGTGCTCCTTAAATACGCCGGTTGACTGCCCTTTTCTAATGATGTCCGCAATGAAATTTTCCGTGGCAAGACTACCCGCAACCAGTTTGTTCCGCTGGGTTCTGGACATGTTTTTGCTTTCCATGTAAGAAAAATAAAACCAGGGCTGCATGGCCTCACTTAAATAAAGGTGCACCTTTATAATTGTGATCAGCTGTTCAAGGGGGGCTAATTCTGGATCAAGGCAGGTATCCATGATCTGCATCACCGTGTTGCGCCTGTGGGACTGCATTTTATTTAACAGATCGTTTTTGCTTGAAAAATAGGCATATAGTGCCCCGGTACTCAGCCCGGTTTCCCGGGCCAGATCCCGCATGCTCATGGCCTGAAATCCCTTGGTGTTGCTTATTTTCAAGGCAGCATTAAAAATCTTTTCCAGGTTTCGGATAACAGTTTCTTCTTTTTTAATGCGAATGGCATCCTGATGGTGTTGAAAATAATCCTGACAGATGCTTTTCCGAGTGATTTTTATCTGCTTTTGAAAATCAGTGTAATTCATATTTTTTTACATTACCTGGGGGGTTGTGTTCCTTTGGTTAGAAAATCAGGAGATTCAAATGCTGGGGCAGGATATGTGTAAAATCCCCTGCCTGATTTCTGGCCCAGTTGTCCGGCATCCACATGGGATTTAATGAATGCCGCATTTTTCAAGGCCTTTGGATTACTTTTCTTTTCCGCCCAATAGTGGGTTATCTTCCAACAGGTATCAAGGCCCACGGAATCCATTATTCCAAAGGGACCTGCGGGGGTGTGCATGATGCCCATCCAGGCCCTGTCAATGTCTTCAATGGTGGCCACCTCTGATGCGGCAAGGCTCAACGCTGCGTCCAAATAGGCCATGAGCATGTTATTGAAAAGATAGCCGGGTTGTTCTTTTTTTAATACAATTGGAATCTGCCCGATTTTTTCCGCAAAATCAACCACTATTTGAATCATTTCACCATGGGTTCCGGCATGGGGCATGACATCCACGATGCGACTCAGGGCAATATCATGGAAATGGAGGGCCAGAAATTGTTCCGGACGCCCGGTGGCGTTTGCGAACATGGAAGGTACCAGGGAAGAGGTGTTGGTGGTGAATATGGTTGCCGGGGGACAGATATCGTTAAACCGGGCAAATAGTTCTCCTTTAAGCTTAGGATCTTCCGGCACACTCTCGCTGACAATGTTGGCATTTTCTCCGGCTTTCCGGGCATCACTGGTGAGTACCATGCGTTCCCGGGCCTTTTTTGCCAGCGATGAAGAGATCCTTTTCTTTTTCACCAGACGTCGTGCCAGGGAGTCCAGTCGTTTCTCTGCTTTTTCAAGCATTTCCGGAAACAGGTCATAGAGCATCACATCGTAACCGCTTACTGCACATTGAAATCCGATCTGATGCCCCATGGTACCGGCACCGATAATTAAAACCGTTTTGATATCTTCACAACGCATTTATTTTCTCCTTGTTGATCTTTCAATTGGTGTTTGTTCACCATATCAGCCATTTTGGGGAGGGGTCAGGCTTGCAATTATGACGAATGGCCCATGTCATGACCACGCCCGGTTTTCTGATTAAGTCATTGTCTAATTAATTGTTTTTTCAGCCGCCTGTTCCAGAATTTTAACCGCATGGATCAGGTGCTTGAATCGCGGGTCCCTGGTCTGTCCATGGTAAAATCGATAATAGATTTGCTGGGCAATGACGGCCAGGCGAAACAGACCAAAACACAGATAAAAATCCATGTTTTCAATGGTGCGACCGGAAATTTTTTCATAATGAGCCACCATCTCCCTACGGGTCAGTGCCCCTTCCACATGGGTGGGAAGGCTTCGCATGGCCTGGTATTGCAGGGGATCATCTTTTTCCACCCAATATCCAAGGGTACACCCCAGATCCATCAGGGGATCTCCGATGGTGGTCATCTCCCAGTCTAACACCCCTTTAACGATCAATGGATCTTTGACGTCCAGCACCAGGTTGTCAAATTTAAAGTCATTGTGGATAATCCCGGAGATGGGTGAATCTTCCGGCATTTGGGCATCCAGCCATGTCATGATCCCTTCAAATTCCGGGGCATCCGGGGTTTTTGCATTACGATAGCGCTTGCTCCACCCACTGACCTGACGTTGGACATAGCCTGCGGGCCTGCCCAGTTCAGCCATGCCGATTTTTTCATAATCCAGTGAATGCAGTTGATACTGGATTTCCACATGTTTTTCAAATAAGCGGCGAATCTGATCCGGGGAGAGATTTAATTGGGGTGGAATTTCCCGGCGAAGAATAATGCCATCCATCCGTTCCATGACATAAAATGCACATCCCATGACCTCATTGCTGTCGCAGTGGGCAAGGGGTTGGGGAACATAGGGAAATACCGGTTTAAGGGCCTTTAAAATTTTATATTCCCGGGTCATGTCATGGGCATTTTTGGGCTTGGTGCCAAAGGGCGGACGGCGAAGCACCATCTGTTTTTTTCCCACCTGGATGAGATAGGTCAGGTTGGAATGCCCGCTGGGGAATTGCTGAATGCTTAACGAGCCGTCAAGTCCGGGAAGGCTGTCTTTAAGCCAGGATTCAAGGCGTTCCTGGTCGAGGTCTTCACCCGGGCGGATAGCTGTGGGCTGGTCTGTGCAATCCATGGGTATCTGTTCCTTTTTTTTATTTTTTCAGGTGGCGATTATTTCACTGTGCGGCCCTGATATGTCTTTAAAATCTGTTTTGCCACGGAGACTTTATGTACCTCATCGGCTCCGTCGTATATCCGGGCAGCTCGTTCGTGGCGGAAGAAAAAGGCCAGAATGGTGTCATCGGTCATGCCAAGCCCGCCATGTACCTGCAACGCTGTATCAATCACCTTCTGCATGACATTGGCCACCTGGAATTTGATGAGAGAAATTTCCTTTCGGGCGGCCTTGGCCCCCTCATTTTCTATTTTCCATGCGGCGTGGAGAACCATCAGGCGTGCGCCCTGAATCTCTGCGGCACATTCGGCAATCCAGGACTGGATGATCTGACGGGTGGCAAGCGTGTGACCATGGGGGGAAATAACCCTGTCCCTTGCCCGGGCGCACATGAGATCAAAGGCCCGGTTGCAGATACCGATCCAGCGCATGCAGTGGTGGATGCGTCCTGGACCCAGCCGTTCCTGGGCAATGACAAAACCGTGACCTTCTTTTCCAAGGAGGTTTTCCCGGGGAACTCGGCAGTTTTGATAGAGAATCTCGGCATGGCTGAAATAGTCGTCCCCGGTGTGGCCCATGACGGGAATATTTCGCACCAGATTAAATCCCGGGGTGTCACAGGGCACCAGAATCATGCTGGCCTGGTGGTAGGCATCGGCTTTGGGATTGGTCTTTGCCATGACAATGGCAAAGCTGGCACCATCTGCGGCCGTGGTATACCATTTCTGGCCATTGATGACATAATCATCACCCTCAATGACGGCGGTGGTGTCCATGAGCAAGGGGTTGGACCCGGCCTGGGTGACTTCGGTCATGGAAAAGCAGCTTCTGATATCTCCCTGGATCAGGGGCATCAGATAACGTTCCTTCTGTGAGGGGGTGGCGAACATGTCCAGTATTTCTATGTTTCCCACATCCGGGGCCTGGCACCAGAAAACAAAATGCCCAAGGGGACTTCGTCCCAGGGCTTCGGATACCAAAGCATGTTCCATGAGGTTTAAACCCATGCCGCCATATTTTTTGGGGTGGCAGGGAGCCCACAGCTCCATCTGTTTAACCAGTTTCTGCTTTTCCCGGAGCCGGGGTAACAATTCACTGGTGGGGCGGGTCAGGAAATCCGGTTCCAGGGGAATGAGTTCTTTTTCCACAAATTCATCAATCATTTTGATGATGATCTGCATTTTTTCAGATACGGCAAAATCCATGGGAAAGCTCCTTGTTTTTATGGGAAACAGGTGGTTTAAAGCAGGGTAAGTGTTTTGTGATCTGAGTAAATGAAATACACGTCCGTGCATGCATATGTCAAGAAAAATATAACGATCGTTATAAATAAAATATAACGTTCGTTCATTTTAATATTGACATGTGAAGCCCCATTTTTTATGGTGTTTCAAACTTTTGATTTTGTCCATTGATCAAGGATAAAAGCCTTTCAATATTTTAAAACCACAGGGCTTACTCATACCATGGACCATCCATCACAGTTGGCGGGTCACCGGGTGGCCCATGTTGTGAGCAAGCCTCCCAATCATACCATGGAGTAATGGTGTATAATTATTGATGCGACCGTGCCCGGTTTAAGGAAATTTTATGAAAATACTTGTATGTGCCAAAGCTGTGCCTGAAAACCAGGAATCAGTAGAGCAGATAACAGAATACCGCATGAATCTTTTTGATGCCTTTGCCCTGGAGCAGGCCTTTTTGTTCCGGGAATCCCTGGGAGAAGGAAGCATTGATGTCATAAGCGTTGGAATGGAGACATCTGAACCTGTGTTAACCCGGGCCATTGGCATGGGTGCAGATCAGGCCATACACATCAAGGCCCGGGAAGCCCACATGTTCGATCCGTTTTACACGGCCACACTCATTGCTGCCCACGCAGAAAAATCCGCCTATGATCTTATCCTTGCCGGTGTCATGTCCGAGGATCTCATGCAGTCTCAGGTGGGACCCATGGTGGCGGAACTGCTTTTAATGCCCTGTGCCACATCGGTGATCTCTGCACAAATTTCCCGGCAGGGGGTGAGCCTGGACCGTGAACTTGAAGGAGGGGTCAGGGAATCCTGGGAATTTCCGCTGCCCTGTGTGCTCACGCTGCAATCGGGAATCAATTCCCCCAGATATCCATCTCTTTCCGGTATGCTGCGGGCCGCCCGGCATCTCCCCTTGTGTCTTAACGAAGACGACCTTGGGCCACCACCAGCAAGACAGGAGATCAAGCGACTGGCAGTTCCGGAAAAGAAACGAAACGGCCTTGTTTTACAAGGCTCTCCGGAGGAAAAAGCCGTGACCCTTGGTCAGATATTAGAGGAAAAAGGGCTTCTAAACAGGAGACTTTCATGAAGAAAAAAATCTTTGTCATTGCCCAGCATGACGGGAAGACCATTTCTCCCATTACCCATGAACTGCTTGGTTTTGCCGGGAAGGTGGCAAGCCTTCAATCACTTTGTGTGGAACTTGTCCTGGTGGGGAACAATCTTTTTTCCCTGGCCAAAGACATGGCAGACAAGGGTATTACCGTTACCCTTCTTGATGTTTCAGATAACAGCCATGTTCTGACCAACACAAGAAATCATGAAAAAGCTATTCCTCTAAACACCCAGCACCAAGCCCCCACTATCCAGCACCCAATACCCAGTACCCAGAACCCAGCACCTTTACATATAGGCGGCCATCAAGACAGCCGGATTTATATACAGGCCCTGTCCGCTTTTTTTGACCCACATGAATCCGCATTGATCTGTACTGCTCATACGGCCCAGAGTATGGATTTTGCCCCGGGTCTTGCCGTTAGACTGGGGGCTGCCCATGTCAGTGGGGTCCAGGACGTTGAAACAGATAAAGATGGCCTTAATTTTCTTCGGGCCATGGAAAACGGAAAAAAACTTGCATGGATTTCTGCGTTGACACAACGGGTGGTGCTGAGTATCCAGCCCGGAGCGTGTAAACCACTGAAGCTGGACATGTCAGCGGCGGGTTCTTTGACCGTAAACCATTTAAAAAGCCAATCACCAATGGTGGAAAAGCTCTCCACAGACAGCTGCAAAGTATGGGAAAACATACGGTTTAAAGGCATAAAAAAGCCCCCATCTGATATGAAGGGTCTGTCAGACGCCTCAGTTGTTCTGTCGGTGGGTAACGGCATTGGTTCCCAGGAAAATCTTGACATTGTTCTTAAGTTTGCCCGTTTGTTTCATAAGTGTGCCGTGGGGGGATCCCGCATTGTGTGTGACAGCGGGTTGCTTTCCCATGGCCAGCAGGTGGGCATCACCGGGGCCGTGGTGGCACCAAAGCTGTATATGGCCTGTGGTATTTCCGGGGCTTTTCAGCATCTTGCTGGCATGGATCAATCCGAATTTGTGGTGTCCATTAATAGAGATCCCACAGCACCCATGATGAACATGGCAGATGTGTGCATTGTGGAGGATCTCAACATCTTCCTTCCCATTTGTCTTGCAACCCTGTCTGGTGAAAAAAATGGAGACGGCATAAAATAATTCAGGCATGATCACATCATTCACCAGCCGTCGCTATTGTCGGACCTACGGGGTCAGGCTTGTGTTCTGCTGTTATTTTTGAGATAAGGGAATGCAAAAAAGATACAATGTCCGATGGATTGTCGAACACCCCCAACAGAAACTAGAAAAGGTAAGCTGACTGACACCCAGTACCCTAGTACCAAATACCAAAAAACCAGCACCTGGGTACCAAGTGTCCAGCACCCGCTTTTTCACATCAAACACGAATGGAGACGCAAATGGAAGAAGTCAATTTTGAAGGCAGAGTGGCAATCGTTACCGGGGCAGGGCAGGGCATTGGCAGAATGTATGCCCTGGAACTGGCCCGCCGGGGAGCCCAGGTGGTGGTCAATGATCTTGGGGTCAGCCGGGATGGTGCCGGTGCCGACACCTCTGCTGCTGATAAGGTGGTTGAAGAGATCGTTTCACAGGGCGGACAGGCCGTTGCCAGCCATGATTCTGTTGCCACCATGGCCGGTGGAAAAAATATTGTTCAAGCGGCCATGGATACCTATGGAAAAGTGGATATCCTTATCAATAATGCCGGTATCTTAAGGGACAAGTCCTTCATGAAAATGACGGAAGATGAATGGGACTTGGTCATCGGGGTTCATTTAAAAGGAGCCTTTTGTGTCACCCAACCAGCCGTTAAAGTCATGAAAGAAAACAATTATGGCCGTATTATTTTTACGGCATCCGTGTCCGGACTTTATGGTAATTTTGGCCAGACCAATTATGGGGCGGCCAAGATGGGGCTGGTGGGTATCATGAACACACTTAAACTTGAGTTATCCAAATATGATATCAAGATCAACACCGTTGCCCCCAATGCCTGGTCCCGCATGACAGCGGACGTATTTCCCCCGGAATTTGAAGAAAAGATGAATCCCCAGTTCAACGCCCCCATGGTGCTGTATCTATGTTCTGAAGACAACACGGTTTCAGGCAATATTTACACCACCGGAGCCGGATGGTATGGCCGCACCGCCATTGTTTCCGGAGACGGCATTTGTCTTGGGGATGCAAAACGCCCCATTTCCGTTGAAGAAATCAGGGATAATTTTGAGAAAATTTCAGACATGGAAAACAAAAGGGAGCATGACAGTGGCCTTGGCATGTTTGAGTATATGGGGCCGCTGCTGAGCTGATTTGTCTGTTATTGAAAAGTGTTTTGCAGTTTTTTTTAGATCTACCACCCTCTAATTATTAAAAAGGAGAAGGCACATGATTAATGTAATCGCATCAATAAGCATCAAAGAGGGCCGGATTCCAGAGTTTATTGAAATTTTCAAAGCCAATGTGCCGCTGGTTCTCAAAGAAAAGGGTTGCATGGGGTATCTGCCCACCATGGACGTGGATTCCGGCCTGCCTCCCCAGGAACGGGATGAGAATGTTGTTACCATCATTGAGCAATGGGAAACTTTGGCAGATTTGAAGGCCCATCTGGCGGCACCTCACATGCTGACATACAAAAAAAAGGTTGAGGATATTGTTGTGGGCTTGTCGCTTAAAGTACTCCAGGCTATATAATTTTTTACAACTATTGAGGTAAAGAGATGAAGATATGTTTTTATGGGATCGGTGGAGTAGGGGGATACTATGCCGCTTTACTGACTCAGTATTTGAAAGAAAACAATGAAGTTGATGTGTATTTCATAGCAAGGGGAGCCCACAGAGACCAGATTTTAAAAAATGGCCTGCTTCTGAAAAAAGACGGTGGAAAAGAACAGATTCTTGTTCATCCCCATTCCTGCACAGACACGGTTGATGATTTACCGATTTTTGATATCGTGGTGGTATCGGTAAAGGGGTACGACCTGGAAACCGCCGCTCGAGATATCAAGAAAATCACAGATGAGAATTCGGCCATTCTTCCGCTGCTGAACGGGGCGGATATTTATGAGCGCATGCGGCAGCATTTAAGCCATGGCTGTATCTTCCCCGCCTGCCTGTATGTCAGCACCCATATAGAATCCCCGGGTGTTATTTTTCAAACAGGGGGAAATGGACAGATCGCCGTGGGCAGTGATCCAAAGCATCCGGAACACTCCCCTGAAAAATGGATCACGCTCTTTAAAAATGCCGGCATTCCCATTGATTTTTTTGAAGATGTGAACATTGAGATATGGAAAAAATATATTTTCATCGCCCCCTTTGCACTGGTGACAGCCACCTTTAATAAAACCATGGGTGAAGTGTTGGATGACCCGGATCTTGGGATGCTTGTACAAAATATCATGGAGGAAGTCTACCTGATTGCCGGGGCTCTAAATGTGTCACTTCCCTCTGATATTGTGGAAACCTCTTTTTCCAAGGCCAGGCAATTTCCTTTTGAAACAAAAACATCACTGCAAAGGGACGTTGAAACGAAAGGAAGGCTGAGCGAATGGGATCTGTTTGGCGGCTCCATTGTTCGATATGCTGAAAAATTTCAAATTGCTGCTCCTCACACAAGAAAAACCCTTGATAAGCTGCTTAACTCAATATGAAAGCTGCGACAGCAGAGCCCCAATGGCCGTCTGTTTCTACATAATGCCGTTTGGCTCCGCGTCTACAACCCATTGTTTGTTGTGTCGCCAGGCCGGGTCCAGAATACGTTCCGCCAGTTTTGGTTATAATCTAATTCATCGAAAGCCGTCATAAAAATAAGGATTATCTAAAAATGGGATTACCTGTTATTATTGGAATCAGTGGTGCAAGTGGCGTGATATACGGCATTGAAACGCTTAAAGTGCTTGCACAGCTGGGGGTGGAAACCCATTTGATTTTAAGTCGGGCCGGTGAAACAAACATTAAGATTGAAACAGATTATTCCCCTGAACAGGTGAAAAAGCTGGCAGGCGCGGTGTATGACCCAGAAGACATGGCCGCCTCCGTAGCCAGCGGCTCTTTTCTTACCCGGGGCATGCTGGTGGCCCCGTGCACCATTAAAACGCTTTCGGCCATTGCCAATTCCTACAGCAGCAATCTTCTTGTCCGGGCAGCTGATGTCACATTAAAAGAAAAAAGGCCCCTTGTGCTCATGGTGCGGGAAACACCTCTTCACAAGGGGCACCTGAATCTCATGTCCCGGACTGCGGATCTGGGGGCAGTCATTCTGCCACCCATGCCGGCATTTTATCATCAGCCCCGGAGCATTGAAGATCTGATTCATCAGAGTGTGGGCAAAGCCCTTGATTTTTTAAAAATTGAGCACCATCTGTTCCGTCGGTGGGGAAACCCGGCATGATCACACCATTGTTGTGCTCATTTTGCCAAAACCATATTCTTTTCATTGCAAACGTGGCTATAAAGCGCCAACAGAATTGAGATTAAAAAGCAATGCGCCATCCGGCATTGGCAAAGGCAAACCGATCCTTAAACCGGTTATAGCAGATGGCTGCGGCTTCATTGCCTGTGCAGTGGGAAACGGCAATTTTTTGTACCTTAAAACGATCAAAGGCATCCAGGGTCTGTTCCAGCTGTTCCCCCAGCCCCAGAAATCCCAGATGGGTGCCCCCGATAATGGCATGGAAGGTATCATGTCCGCTTTGTTTCTTAAAGTGTTCCATTACATTGACAATGCCAGAATGGGCACATCCAGTGAGGATGACAGGGCCTTTATCGGTTTCAATTAATAAAGAAGAATCATCCAGCAGTGGGTCCTGGACGAACTCCTCTCCACTCTTCACCTTTAAATGCGCGTCGGGTTTCTCATAATCCGTCACCCGTGGCACCTGACCTGAAAAAAAGATCCCGGGTTCAATCTCTTCATATTCCCGTTTCAGGGAAAAATGAAGCCCTCGATTTTCTTCCAGAAACCGTCGATCATCTTTAATGCCGATGAAAAAACGCTTGGGGGTATCCCCCTGCATTATCTGAGAATATTTGGGAATAAAGATATCGGGGTGGGCAACCACATCCACCTTTTTGACAGGGAAAAATAGTTCTGACAATCCACCGGCGTGGTCCAGATGCCCATGGCTTAAAGCGATCTTGTCAATGCTTGTGAGATCCACGGACAGAACCCGGGCATTGTTTCTCAGGGTGAGCCCTTGACCGGTGTCCAGGAGCAGCTTTCTGCCGTTTTTCTCAACCAGTGCGGAAAACCCGTGTTCCCCTGTGATTCCCATCATTTGACTGGCAGTGTTTTCACATAGAATGGTAATGCTGGCGTTTGCCATCTTTGAGCTCCTTTTTTTTAATTATGGAAAATTCCTTTGAAATTGATGTTGTTATCAAACCCCTTTCTTATACCGGGCATGCCCTGGCGGACACAACGAAGCATGAAACGCGATAACAGAGGTGACCGGGGCAGGTATTGCCCGGAGCGTATTAAATGGCAGCTTTTAGCATGGACGTTGAAAAAGCTGCCATTTTCCCTCGGAGCAGCCCAAGGACGGACAGCGAGGCTCGAAGTGATGCGCATGCATACATGAGCGGAGAGCAATACCTGTCCCGATCGCCGGAATGGCACGAGTTTCATTTAAACGGGCATTTCCTGCCGGACACAACGAATATTGAAAATGCCATCATGCCGCCCCCCCCCGATGGGCAATGGGCCCGGCCCGGAACCGCAGACGGCTCAATTGGCCGGTTCCTATTGCCCATCGGGGGGGCTCTGCTGAGGTTGCCCGAAAGTTTTGTTTTCTAATAAAAAAAGGCCTGAAAAGAATATCAAAGGGCGTCGTTAAAAGCAATGGCTCTTTTCGGGCCAAAATCCGCCTTTGACCGGCGGATTTTGGCCATGGAGGGATGGAGATTTCGTAAAAATCAGATGTCTTCCCCCGAACGGTGGACAGATCCGTGGGGCAGGCATTGGCCTTCCAGGGACGGATGATCAAGGCCGAGTGATCCTGTTTGTCTGACAAGCGTTCAAAAAAAAGATGGGTCACCCACAACTTATTTTAAGCGGTATATATTTTGCTTAAAATTCGCTTGAACGATTTTTGACGAATGTTTTTAATTATT
>NZ_BAAHYK010000051.1:0-36195 GCF_054657595.1 Desulfocicer niacini | reverse complement strand
TAAGCAGAAGTCATAGTAGCCAAATGCCGATCCCAAGTTTGTACCATACGGTTTTTAAATCGGATTGACTGATTTTATGTGCAATTAAAGATGTTTTTCCATACCCGGCTCCCGCAACAACAAGGGTCAGCTTTTTTGTGGTTATATTCTAAAGAGTTGAAAGCAGGCAAGGCCTTGAAAATATTTTCTTAATGCGGGGCACAAGTAACTTGAATTGTAATATTTGGATCCTTATCAATATAAAAAGTAAAGAAGTCCCTCGTTCAGGTTCAAGACGGTTTGTTTTAACTTGAAAATCTGCGGTTTGTCCGTCAGCATATGCTATATAGATAAAGGATTTTTTGAATGAATTTAATTTAGAATGTTCTCATATAAAATGCCAATGATATTAATGCGACGACCTTAATGAAGTTTTGGAAATTTCTCTGCCAGAGATAAAAGCAGGTAAGGTGTTTAAATGCATAAGTATTAAAAGTGATTAGACAAAAATAATTTCCCTGAGGACTAATGGCTTTTATTGAAGCTGTTGGAATGACAATATCATCCAGAATTATTAACCAACAAGGAGGTTATTATGGATAACTATGCACTATGTTGGCCTTGATATCCACAAAAAAATCATCGCTTTTTGTATTAAAACTCTTAGTGGCACGATAGTTGATCAGTGAACTATCCCTGCAACAAAAAGATCTTTGACAAAATGGATGAAAGCTCTTGATATCCCCTGGACTGGACCGTGGCAATGGAAGCAACTCTTTTTAAAGGATGGATATACGATTTTATTAAGCCGCATGCTTTTAAAATCTGTGTAGCACATTCTGAAATGCTAAAAGACATAACTGCAGCCAAAAAGAAAAATGACAAGGCAGGCGCAGAAAAAATTGCAGATCTTCTTCGGGTCAACATGATTTCTGAATGTTTTTATTTGAAACTCTCGTTAAAAAACGAGCCTCAAAGTTTCAATATTTGTTGTGGCTGAACAAGGTGAATAACCAAATCAGCCGTGGCTGTGATAATAAACTCTGGGCAGTTCTAAGCCCAGGTTTTCAATATTTGTTGCCGCACTGGGCACGAGACGTGTTTTGTTCTCTTTATATTACTGAAGTCCTGATATTACTGAAGTCCTGCGGCCACCAAGGGATATGGTGACCATAAAAAACGTATAAGGCATATCAGAATGATAATCCATTTTTCAAAAAAAAATTTTGAACATGGGAGATAACGCCCATCCCGTTATGGTCCAGTCCCGGAACAATCTCAAAGGCCGGGTGAAGCCCAAACCTTTCAAAACTTTGGGCAAGCCTCCTGAGCCGGTCTATCCTTGTTTTCCCGGCATCATTCGCCCCTTCAACCCAGGTGGGCCAGTCCGGCTTAAACGTAATTTCCCAGGTATCCGTATCCTGCTCCCCCACGATCATGTGAACGGCAACCCGGCGCATTGCAGACAGGTCGGGGTTCCAGCCAAATTTTTCCTTAAAATCACCGCCGCCCACCCACCAGGGCCGGTCATCGTCCAGCAGGGTAACGTTGCCCGGGGCACCTATGGATACAGCTTTCAGGTGTTGGGGATGAAGATAAAAAAACCGGTGCACAAACTGCCCTCCCCCGGAAAATCCCTGCAGATAGAATTTATCCCAGACCATGCCTATGTTTTCCCCGGCCTCCTGGACCATGGAAAGTAAAATATGGTCATAGCGAATATCCTTGTAAAGGATACGCTTGTAATTATGCAGATCCCCTGGATCGATGATGCCGGCAGGGAAAAGGGGCAGAAGAACCACGGAACCTGTCTTCTCGGCAAAATCAGCATAGGCATTCCGGTATTCACAGACCGTCCGGCCTGTACCATGTACAATGACCACCAGGGGAACATGGCTGCTTTGGTCAAACTGTTCGGGAACATAAAGGCAGTATGAAAACCGCTGATCTTCCCGGCAGGCGAAAAACGGTGTATGTCCTCTCTGATATATTGTTAGTGATTTTTCCATATCCTTTTCCTTACGTGTTTTTCAACATTTCAACAATTTTTGGAGCATCATGGCAAAAAGAACGGCTCTGGGGACCATCTGATCGATGACAACATGCTCGTCAAGGGAGTGACCGACACCACCTACGGACCCAAGTCCGTCCAGGGTTGCGATACCGGCGGCACTGGTAAAGCAGCCGTCACTGCCCCCGTTCACAGCCCCTGCGTTTAATTCAAATCCCATTTCCAGCGCCAGTCCCCGGGCCATTTCATATAAAAGGCGGTTTTTTGGATTACGGGTCATCGAAGGGCGTAGTTCTTCAATGGCAAAATTAATACCGGCCCCTTCAAGTACAGGACTTATAGTTTCGACCCTGGCTTTAAATGCCTTTTGATCATTTCTTGTCCAATACCTTACGTCCACCTGTGCCGATGCATGATCCGGAACAGATGCACACAGGCCTCCTCCATTAACATGGTTTACGTTGACCGATAACTGGGTTTTGGGATCGCTCAGGGATTGCAAAAAAAGAATGTGATGGGCAATTTCTTCAATGGCACTGACCCCCTCGTTAAAAACATTGCCGGCATGGGCCGGCTGTCCCTGGACTGTAAGATTCAGCCTCATGGTCCCTTTGCGCTCTGTTTTTAAGGAACCCGAGGGTGTTGCGGGCTCGAGGACCAGGACCGCTTCACTTTTAGCAGCTTCTTTCAAGATAACATCCCGGGAGCCCCAGCTACCGGTTTCCTCATCTCCGTTCAATAAAAACACGACCCGGCCATGGGGCCGCCACCGGGCCTGAATCAGGGCTTTTAAAGCCCAGAATCCCTGGACCAGGCCGCCTTTCATGTCATTGACCCCGGGGCCGTATGCCCGTCCGTCTTTAATGCAAAAAGGCCTTTTCAAAGTTTCTCCAATGGGCCAGACCGTGTCCATATGCCCCAAAACCAGTACCTGCCGTTTCCCACTGCCAAAACTGATTTTGACCATATCGCCATGGGATTCAAGGGGCAGGGTCTCTGCATGGGTGCCCAGTTGTAAAAAACAATTTTTCAGATACTGACCAACAAGGTCAACCTTTGCTTTTTCCGGTGAAAAAGACTCCATCATTACGAGATGTTCCAACATCTGAACCATGTCATCACGGTGGCGGCCCAGATACGTATTCAGCATAGAAATCATAGATTCAAACTCTTTAATCAATGTTCAAGGCAAGCCGTTTTTTTCGATTTCCCGGCCAATGAATACAGATGGCAGCAAACCATTCCATTGCTGTCGTTCAAAGGTTCAGGCGGTGTGGTACGGCAAACAGGCCGGGCTTCCGGACACCGGGGGTGAAACCGGCAGCCGGAAGGGGGTGAAAGGGGATTGGGAAACTGCCCTGCAAGTCGGCTTTTGGGAACGCCGTTCCCCGGACTTGGGGAAAACACGGAGTTGATCAACGCACGGGTATAGGGGTGACGCGGATTGCTGAACAATGCCCGGGTGTCGGCCTGTTCTACGATCTGCCCCAGATACATTACGGCAACCCGGGAGGCAATATACCGGACCACAGAAAGGTTGTGACTGATAAAAAGATAGGTCAGCTGACGATCTTCCCTGAGTTTGATCAGCAGGTTAAGGATTTGGGACTGAACCGATACATCCAAAGCGGAAGTGGGTTCATCACAGACCACCAGTTCAGGCTGCATGATAAGGGCCCGGGCGATTGCCACGCGCTGGCGCTGGCCTCCCGACATCTGGCTTGCGTACCAGTTGTATGCCTGACCGGGCAGACCGACTTCATCCAACATTTTAAGGGTTTGTCGACGGCTTTGCCCGGGGCTAATAATCCCGTGAATTTTAGGAAAAAGAGATACAATACTGCCCATGGTTCTTCTAGGATTCAAAGAGGCGTAGGGGTCCTGGAACACGGGCTGGACCCGCCGGGCCATGGCAGCAGACGAGTAGCTCTTCACAGAATGGCCGTCAATTAAAATGTCACCAGAAGTCGGGGACAGCAACCCCAGTACCATCATGGCAAGGGTACTTTTTCCGCAGCCGGATTCGCCCACAAGGCCTAAAGTTTCGCCCCTTTCAATGGAAAGATTAACACCGTCAACGGCTTTGACAGACATTTTTTTCTTAAACAGCCCCTGGCTGACAAGGAATTCTTTTTGGACATTTTCAATATCAACAAGGGGCTCTGATGGCCTGGAATCCCTGTTTTCCGGCAAAGGGTGGCCTACTTCCTTAAATGACTTTGCCGGGTTTCGAACCGGTAGAGTCAGGATACACCGGTACTGGTGCCTGCCATCTTTGGAGGTCATATCAATTTCCTGCCGGCAGGCGGTATGGGCAAAGGAGCATCGGTTAAAAAAAAGGCAGCCCGTCAGGGTCTCAAACAATTTGGGAACCCTGCCCGGAATAACCCCGAGTTTGCCCCCCCTGTTTGAAGCGTCTGGAATGCATCCCAGAAGCCCTTGGGTATACGGGTGGACAGGATGGTTAAAAATCGAATCAACCGTTCCGGATTCCACCACCTGTCCGGCATACATCACAGCAACCCGGTCAGCCATCTGGGCAACCACCCCAAGATCATGGGTAATTAAAATCAACCCCAGTCCATACTCCTGCTGAAGATCCTGAAGAAGGGTAAGAATTTCAGCCTGGATGGTGACGTCCAGGGCCGTGGTCGGTTCGTCGGCAATGATCAGACGGGGACTGCACATGAGTGCCATTGCAATCATGACCCGCTGGCGAAGCCCCCCTGAAAGCTGATGGGGATATTGCCCCAAACGCTTTTGAGCCGCAGATATCCCCACCCGGTTCAGCAAATAAACCGCCCGGTCAGTGGCCTGTTTAACAGAACTGTTGCAGTGACGGCGGTGGACTTCAACGAGCTGGTTCCCCACGGTGTAAGCCGGGTTGAGTGCTGTCATGGGTTCCTGGAAAATCATGGCCATCCGGTTACCCCGAACCTTTTCCATGTCCCGACCCGAACAGGTGTGCAGGGGCTTGCCGTCAAACTGGATGGAAGTGACACTCCGGGAGGCGGTATCCGGCAAAAGATCCATCACGGCCAGACTGGTTAACGATTTTCCGCAGCCCGATTCGCCCACAAGGCAAAGGGTCTGCCCGGGATCTACACCAAAAGACACCCCCCTGACCGGTTCCAGCATGCCGGCAGCCGTTGGAATTCGGACTTTCAGGTCTTTGACTTCAAGTAAGGTATTCATAGTGTGCATTATTGTCTGGCCTCTGGTGCTGTAACATCCCGAATTCCGTCTCCAAGAAGATTAACGGCAAGGATCAGCAGAAAAAGGAACGCCCCGGGTATGCCCACAAGCCAGGGTTTGAAGAAAATATAATTTTTGCCTTCAGCAATCATCAGGCCCCATGAGGGCAGAGGGGGTTGCACGCCCAGGCCCAGAAAAGAAAGGGCAGCTTCAAAAAGGATGGCATGGGCAATTTCAAGGGATGCCACCACAAGAAGCTGGTTCATGATATTGGGCAGGATTTCGGTAATAACGATTCTGGGTGCTGAACACCCTCCGGCCTTTGCAGCTTTTACGTAATCCATACTTCGAATCTGCATGGCCGCACTTCTGGCCACAACGGCAAACCGGTCCCATAAAATAAACCCCAGGACCATCACGATGACTTTAATTGATCCGCCCACCAACGCGACCACGGCAAGGGCAACCAGTATTGACGGCAGACCCAACCGGACGGTCATCAGATAGTTAATGACCATATCGGTTTTACCGCCGAAAAAACCGCCGGTAACCCCTAAAAAAGTCCCGATGGTCCCGGCGATCAATGCCACCAGAAACCCCACGGCAAGGGAGATACGGGCACCGTACAAAAGACGGCTCAAATAATCCCGGCCAAGATGGTCGGTGCCCAGCAGATGGTCACAAGTTCCCTTCTCATGCCATACCGGCGGCGTAAACCGCTGGACAATATTCTGCTGGTAAGGATCTTCACTGGTGAGCAACGGGGCGGCCAGGGCGGCCATAATTACAATCAATAAAATTATCCCGCCGATCATGACCCCTTTGTGGCCGAATATGCGCTGTCTTAAAATTTGTCCGGGAGAAGGCCCGGCAACTTCCCATGTTCCTTCTATCTGAAGATCATTCATATTCAGGACACCCTTATCCTCGGATCCAGCCATGCATTCAACACATCGGAAATAAAAGTCGTAAGCACAAAAAATAAAGAAAAGAGCAGCACGATAACCTGCATGGTGGGAAGATCCGTCCTTGCAATGGATTCGTAGGCCAGATACCCTAAGCCCTGAAGAGAAAAAACCGTCTCCGTAACCACCGATCCTGCCAGCAGAAAACCAAATTGAACTGCCGCCACGCTGACGACCGGTATAACAGCGTTTCGAAGCGCATGTTTGTATAGAACGGTTGTTGACTTAAGACCTTTAGCCCGGGCTGTACGAATGTAGTCTGAGCTGAGTACGTCCAGCATCCCGGTACGGGTAAGTCTCATAATCGCAGGCATTCCATTGGTCCCCATGACAATTGTGGGAAGAACAAATCCCTGCCATGACTCCACCCCCGACGAGGGCAGAATGGGCCACATCACTGCGAACACCACAATGAGCATCAGGCCGAACCAGAAATTGGGCAGGGCCTGGGCGCTCACCGCAACGGTGAGGGATATCCTGTCGATCCAGCTGTTGGGATGCAGGGCCGCCAGGACCCCCAGGGGAATAGCGGCGATGATTGCAAACCCCATGGAGCAGAGGCTTAAGGTAAAGGTTACGGGAATCCGGTGGGAGATCAGATCCACCACCGGAAGATCCCAGTAATAGCTATGTCCCAGATCGCCTTTCAGGGCCTTGAAAAGCCAGTCCCTGTACTGCTCCCAGATGGGCCGGTCGAATCCGTAGGACTCACGGATGGCTTGAATATCGGCAGCAGTCGCCTGTTCTCCGGCCAGAGATACGGCGGGATCAGACGACTGGTAGAGAATGCCGAAGGTCAACATGGATACGGTCAGCGCCACAACAAAAGCAAGGGCGCCCCTTTTGATAATATAACTAAGCATAAAGCCTGTTCTTTGCCTTGATATCGGTTATTGCCAGGTGGCCCTGAAAATTCGGGGCAGTCCATCCGCGGCTCCCGGAAAGTTCAGATCTTTGGTAAATACATAGTTCATATTATAGGTAAACATGGGTACCCAGTAGGCTTTTTCAGCGATGATTTTAAGGGCTTTATGATAAGCATCCTGTCTTTCGTCGGGATACACAGAGGCCTGTCCCAGTGCCATCAGGCGGCTTACTTCGTTGTCACGGTACAGATCATCCGCATCCTGGTTAAAAAAGATCGGGGTAAACGCTGAGATATCGGCCAGGGAAGAGGAGCCCCATGTGGTAAAGCCAAAGGGGATTTCGCCTTTTTGCCAGCCGCTTCTGATGGCACCCCACTTGACAAAGCGGAAATCCACTTCAATACCAACGGCCTTCAGATTACCAATGACGGCTTCTGCCACAGGCCGTTGACGATAGGCATAGAAAAGGGTCTTAAACCCGTTAGGATAACCGGCTTCCTTTAAAAGCGTCCGGGCCTTTTCAGGGTCGTAGGGATATTTTTTAACCTGGTCTGTACAGCCGAACTGAACAGGGTTACACCCGGCGTGGATCACCTGGGAGGCACCCTGCATGATATTATTCGCTATAACGGGTTTATTGATGGCATGGGCAACCGCCTGACGGACTTTTAATTTTTTAAACGGCGTATCCCCGGTACGTCCGGCAGCGTCCATAAACAGGTAACCGATCCGCATTGACGGCGTTGACAAAAAGGTGAGTCCTGGACTTTGTCCAAGTTCCATTGCCTGGTCAGTGGGGATCTGGAACGCCCAGTCCAGACGGCCGTTCATCAGTTCGGCCACCTGGGTGCTCAATTCTGGAACGGTTTTTAATATGATTTTTCCAATGGTTGGCTGCCCCTTTGGGCTGCCGATGTAGTAATTGTCGTTTTTTACCATGGTAATGCTTTTACCGGTCTGGATCCCTGTGATTTTATAAGGACCTGTACCGTTTGGATTAATCATCTGGGCCCGGCTGCCCACCTTTTTTCCATCTTTGCCGATCACATCGTAACAACCTGCCTTATAAATGGCCACAGGTCCCCCAAGGTATTGTAAAAGGGGAGGGAACGATTTTTTTAAATAAATTCTAACCTTATACGGATCAAGGGTTTCTACCCGGTCAATATAATTGGCATATCGTTTGGCTTTTACTTTGTTTTCAGGGGTGGAAATATAGTTTAAGGTATAGGCCACATCATCTGCATTAAAGTCGCTTCCGTCATGGAACTTTACGCCTTTGCGAAGGTCAAAATCCACGGTCAGATTGTCCTTGTATGTATACCCGGTGGCCAGTGCATATTCGATTTCAAAGGTATCCGGGTTGACATAAAGCAGGCTGTCGTAAACCATCCGCTGAACCAGCATCGACGGCCTGGCCGTATCAAAATATTTATCCACGTTGTGAATTTCCTGAGTAATCCCGCAAACCAGGGTATCGTTGGCCCGGTTGGCAAGGGCCTGGGATGTGAGAGCCAGAGCAAAAATCAACAGAACAACTCCCAGACAAATTTGGTGCTTTTTCATCTATTTTTCCTCCTTATAATGGTATATGACGGCCACATAATGGTATATGACGGTCACGGTCCGCTTTGGTTTTTTCAAAGCATCGGTCCAGAACAAAAACTGCATATCTTTTCATCATTTTAACGGGACATTTCATAATACAGAACATGGGATGCAAGGTCCGTCACCCGGGATAACAAACTTCCACACCGTCTCAAGACTCAACTCCTGCTCCGGGCATATCGAGAAGCTGAGATAATTCTTCACCCTTCTGTTTGAGATAATCCACCCATTGCCGGTAACCACCATCAGCAAACCGGGTGGTTGTGCTGATGAGCGTAAGTGCGGCACACAGCTGACTGTTTTTATCAAAAATGGGAACCGCAATGGCGCTGGATTCAGAGATACGTTCTCCGGCACTGAATGCAAAGCCCGCCTCCCTGACTGTGGCAAGTTCTTTTTTGAGCTTATCTGGATCTGTGATTGTCTGGTCGGTTAATTTTTGTAAAATATGGTTGGTTAATATTGAATCCAGAAGTTCCGGATCTCCAAAGGCCAGCAGAACTTTTCCGCCGGCACCTGCAAACAGAGGCATCCTCAACCCTCGTAAATCCATGGAATAGCGTACGGGAAAGGTCCCTTCTTCATAAGCTACGCAACACCGTTCAAACCCCATGACAACATTAATTGACGTGGCTTCTCCGGTATGACGGACAATCTGCTGAAGGATTGGGCGGCTGATGGCCGCTAGGGGATGGCGCCGTTCCAATACCTGGCTGATATGGTAAAACTTAAATCCAAGGGAATACTCTCCGGTCTCTTTGCTCCGGTAAAGATACCCTGCTGTTTCAAGCGTGCCGCATAATCTTAATATGCCGCTTTTGGGGAATCCGGTAATTTTACACAAATTGTTAAGGGACAACCGGGTATTGGATTCAAAAACCTCAATAATAGCCAGGGCCTTTAACACAGACTTTATATGCCGATCGGTTTCCTTGGGCTGCAATGGCTTCTCCTGTTTATAGAATATTTATTCTACATAATAGAATTTTTTTCTATTTATTAAATCTATGCGCCCCTGTCAAGGGGTTTTTGAGGCACTCCCATCTACCAGGATATTTCACGATTTTTTTATCTCCGATACAAGGTATCAGGGCCGGTCTGAAACTGCACATCCGTAACCGGCGTAAAACGGCACAAGTTTCTTCCTTTAACCTTTTCTTCAGCTTTCTTTGCTTTTCCCCAATATTTTCTTTCCATAAGAATCTGGTTCGTCCATAGTCGATCTCTCTTGGAGGTCATCTGTGGATGAAAAGAATCAAAAAGAAAAAGTACCGCCACCGGACCGAATCGGGGAGCAATAAAATAGCCTGGAAAAAACATTTTCCTGTGTTATGGTTGAAACGCCAATCAGAACTATAACCAAAAGGAATGATGAAGCAACTTTTAGCTACAATATTAAACCCTTATCTAAAATTCCATCCAATTCCGGATGGTAGTGGATATGGTTATTTCAGCCACATTGGGATATTTGAGAATCCGTTATAATCAGAGCATATGATCGGGGACCAACAAAAATGCATCTTCTTAAAACTAAATTTCATATTCCAGGATTGAACAATGCAAGCTTGGTTTATCGGGAACGAATATGTCGCCTCATGGATGAAAACGCTTCTATTTTTATCCTTTCGGCACCGGCGGGCTTTGGTAAAACCACCTTGTTGAGCCAGTGGGCAAGGCGTTGTAAAACCCAGGTGGCATGGATTTCCCTTGAAAAGACGGAAGATATCCCTGTGGTTTTCTGGCGCTATTTCATAACCGCCGTTTCTTCTGTTTTAACAAAATGCGATACGTTTTCCCTGGAACAGATTAAGTCATACAATGGTGCCGCCATTGAAAATATTCTTATTACTTTGATCAATGAAGTTATCGAAGATGGTACTGAATTTGCTCTTGTTTTAGATGACTATCATGTGATTTCCCATGGAATAATACATGGGGGGATGGAGTTTTTAATGGATCACCTTCCCTGCAATATGCGGATCATAATTGCAGGCAGGGAGGAGCCCGGAATATCACTTTCAAAATATCGTCTGTGGGGAAAATTGATTGAAATTCGGGCCATGGAATTTCGCTTTAACACCTTTGAGACAGAGGCACTGCTAAATGGGGTTCATGGTTTTAACTTGAACAAAAATGCGATTTTTTCCATCAGGGATAAAACCGAAGGGTGGATTGCAGGGCTTGCCCTTGCTGTTGTTTCCATGAAAGAGCAGACGGACCGGCTGGCATTTATTGATGCCTTCACCGGCAGTCACAGATATATAATTGATTATCTTGCCGAAGAGGTGTTGTCCGGTCTTGGACAGGAGATCAGAGACTTTATGATAAGGATTGCCATTTTGGAACGATTTTGTCCGGCCCTGTGTCGGGATGTGACACAAAATCTCCAAACCCATTCTATTTTAATGGACATGGAACAGCGTAATCTTTTTATGGTGCCGCTGGATGACCGGAGGGAGTGGTTCCGCTACCATCATCTTTTCAGGGAATTTTTACTTAAAAGACAGGTGGAGCTGTCCCCCGGGGAGGTAAAGGAGCTTCATTTTAAGGCATTTGTCTGGCTGAAAGACAAGGGATATGCCACTGAAGCCTTTGACCATGGATTGCAGGGTGAAAATTACAGGGCAGCAGCAACACTTTTGGCAGAAAATGCACCGGAATTATTCCGGGAATATGGTGGGTATATGCTCAAGCAATCCATTGATCGTCTGCCCCGAAGAATTGTCCATGAAAATGCGGTACTATGCTGTTATGCGGTGTGGCTCAATGTTCTTGCCGGTGATTTTAAAAGCGTTGGCCTACTTTGTCAGGAACGTTTCAAGAGCGATAAAGGGGTGGCAGGCTTTATCTCTCTCATAAAAAGTTATCGCTATTTTTATCAGACCGGGGAATTTAAAAAAAGTATAAAGGAGGTGAAATGTTGTCTTCAGCTTTTGCCGGAAAAGGATTCTCTGGTTCGTGAGATGGCCCAGCTGGTGCTGGTGCTTGCCCTGCGGTATAGCGGCGACATCGAATCGGCCCATGGCTACCTTAAAAAAATGCCCATGGATGCTGATACGCCTGTATTGCGGGCCATTAGCTATGCCGATGTGCTTATTACCATGGGGGATCTTTCCAAGGCTCTGACGTTCATAGAAAAAAACATAGAAAATGGAATCCTCCGTTACGGGAATGATCTTGTTCCAGAATATGGCTTTCTTTATATCCTTAAAGGGGGAATCCTCCGGGAGAGGGATGATATTAAAGGGGCCTTGAAAGCCTGCCGCAGGGGATTGTTCCTTGCCAGAAACAATGAATATGCTGAAATTATTTTTCTGGGTAACCTGGAATATGCAAGAATCCTTGCGGCGGATAAAAATTATGAAGCCTCTGAAAAGGCAATGGCGGTTTCCATTGAGGCGGCCAGGGCAAGCTCCACATGGGGTGCGTTTATGTCCATGGCCCATTGGGTCAGAATTGAAATCTCCCGGGGGAACATGGCTGGGGCAAAGAGCCTGCTTAAAGAGATGGGGGATTTTTCACAGACAGATATTCCCTATTACAGACAGTGTGAATATCTCAGTTTTTGTCGGTATTGTCTTTATAATAAAAAAACGTCACAGGTGCATGAAATTACATCAGCCATGATTCAAGAGGATCTTGTTGTTAAGCGGAATGGGCGGCTTCTTGAATGTTATCTTCTCAAGGCCATTGCATATTTTGTGGATCAGGATATGGAAAAAGCCCTTGAAATTCTTAAAAAAGCATTTGATATTTCTGAAAAAGAAAAGCAGGTTCGAGTCTATATGGATGAGGGGGCTCCTGTCCAGTTTTTGTTTAAAGAGGCATTAAAAAAAGATCTTTTACCCGATTATTTAATCGCCTGTGTTGATGAATCATCTCCCAAGCAGTCTCAAACAAGAGGGGTAATAATCAATGAATTTATAGAAAATTTTAATGAACGTGAAATTGAGATTCTCAAACTGATGAAAAAGGGCAGCTCAAACAAGATCATCGCCGACACCCTTTTTCTTTCTGTGAATACCGTTCGATGGTATGCCAGTCGCATTTTTGCAAAATTAAATGTGAAAAGACGGGGAGAAGCCGTGGCAGTGGCTGAAACCTATGATTTGCTTTGATAGTGCTCTTAATTCGCCAGTCATAAGTTTTTTGATTTGCCACTATATAATGTGGTCCTTGAATTTTTCAAACGGCACAGCCAGTATGAAGAATGAGCACTTACGATTCATGAGCTCTTAACTAACAATGACAAAAGATGTAACCGGCCGGCCCATCATATTCCGGGATAGTTGCAATTATGATAAACTTCTCACCGCATCCATACATCATTCTTCCCAACACACCTTAGCCCTTTCCCTGAAAAAGTGCCCTTATTTCCATCCTTTTGGATGGTGATTTTTGTCCGTGCTTTCATTATACCATCATGGTGATGGTGTTAGCGGGGTTTTGCAGGCGTTTTATCCCCTCTCAACGGGTGGGTGATGGCCCTGTTCTCGCAAAATCGGCATAAAAAACTTGAACATTGAGTGATTAAAATGCCGTCTTGTTGGAAATTGTTTAATTTCATTTGAATACGATGAACATGGGAGAAAAAATGAAAGATGCTGTTAAGGGGCTGAACAACTATTTTGAGCGTTTGCCGGAGATGCTCAGGCAACGTAAAATTTTTGTGTTGGGGGTATTGCTGGCGATAACTGTGCTGTTGGGCGGGGGGCTGGGAGGAATTGTCATGGACAATTCCCTGGACTCTTTTTTTAAAAACGATGATCCTGTGAAAAAGGAATATGACAGCTTTAAGGCGGTTTTCGGAGGGGATGAATACATATACATTGTTTACCGTGCCAGGGACGGGGATATTTTTTCAAAAAAATCCATCCAGGCCCTGAAGGGGCTTTATGACGATATTTCCCAGTATCGATTGGGATTACCTGCCTTGGAAAAATCGCCCCTGGATCATATAGTTGAAATTAAATCCTTGATTAATATCAAATTTCTTGAAGCATCAAAAGATACCCTCTACTCAAGAAGTCTCATCGGTGATAATTTGCCGAAAAACAAACATGAAAGGGAAATTCTTCGGGAAAAAGCCCTGAATCATCCGGATTATCCTCATCTTTTTTTGTCAAAGGATTCACGTTACGGAGGAATGCTTTTACGAACCGATTTTAACAGTGAAGTTGTGACCTTGGATGATGGGGTTGCCGGGAGCGCTGAAACCTTTGACGATGAGGATGAGTTTGATGAAACCTGGGAGGATTCTGTGTTCAGCGGGGCTTCCGCTGATTTGGTGTTTAAGAAAACAGATATGAGTGAATATCCCCTTTTGTTATCTGCTCTTAGATCACTTATGAGTAAAAAGGAATATCGTGATGCCCTGGACTTTCATCCCGTTGGCAAGCCGGTGATGATGGATTTTTTCGCCAAGGTTGTATTTGAAGACATGGGTAAAATCATGGGCCTTGTACTGCTCATCATCGTTGCCATGCTATGGCTTTTATTCAGGTCCTTTTGTGCTGTGGTGTGGCCGGTGGTTTTGATTGTTACCACTGTGGTCTGGGTGATGGGGATCATCGGTTGGAGCAAGGTTCCCATGTCCATTATGTTCCAGATTATCATTTTTATGATTTTATCCGTTGGTGTGGCCGATGCCGTGCATATTTTGTCGGGGTATCTTTTTTTCAGACAGGGCAATTTTGACCATGAAAACGCCTTAAAAGCTGTGATGAAAAAATCGGGTCTGGCCTGCTTTTTAACAAGCACCACAACGGCGGTGGGGCTTTTATCCCTTTCCCTTGTGCCCATTAAACCCATTGCTGTGTTTGGGATTTTTACCGCTCTGGGGGTTTTGACAGCGTTTTTCCTCACCTTGGTGTTGATGCCGCTCATGCTTGATCTGTGGCATCCAGCTCCCCGGGTTGGTGTAAAAAAGCAGCATTTTATACAGCGCATGATTCAAAAGCTTGAAAACACAGGTCTTGTGGCTCCCGGTAAAGTAATCATGGTATTTACAGGATTGGGGATATTTTTTTTCATGGGGCTTATGACCCTTCGCATAGATTCCGATGAAGTTGAAGTATTGAAAAAAGGGCTGCCCCTTAGGGCCTCCTTTGATGTGGTAAATACACACATGGGCGGCACCGGCAACATGGAAATTTCCATTGATCTTAAAAAACCGGATGCCTTGAAGGAACCGGCAATTCTTTATAAAATCCAGGCCCTGCAGGATTATTTAAGGGATGTTGAGGGATCCAAGGTGGTGAAAACCATCTCCCTTGTAAATGTTGTCAAAGATTCATACAAGGCCTTGAACAATGGAGATGAACATTTTTATATGATTCCTGAGGATCCCGGTGTGCTGGCCCAGACCTTATTTCTTTTTGACAATGCAAACCCAAGGGACAGAAGGCGACTGGTGTCCGATGATTACAGCAATGCAAGGATAGGTATACATTCAAAAAATGCAGGATCTGTTGAGTCTTTGTTGTTTAAAGAAAAGGTGCAGCACTACATTGATGACAATTTTAAAGAGATAAGGGCAAAATACCCCGACAGTGAGATAACCCTCACCGGAAACATGATTCTTCTTGCAAAGATGCTGGATTATATTTCGTGGTCCCAGATTAAAAGTTTTGGCCTGACCCTTGTGGTGATTTCGGTGATTTTGTTCATGGTGCTGGGCAATGTAAAAGCCGGGATCATGGCCATTGTTCCCAATGTTTTTCCCATTCTTGCCACCTTTGGTATCATGGGGTTTCTGGGGATACCTTTGGATATGGATACCCTTTTGATTGCTCCTGTCATAATTGGACTTGCCGTTGACGACACCATTCATTTTTTGACCCATTACCGGCTTGAAGTTGATAAATACGGAGATATTAAAAAAGCAGCCGTCAATTCCATCAGGGAGGCCGGTCAGGCGATTTGCTTCACATCACTTATTCTTGCAGCGGGGTTCTCCATGTTTTTTCTCTCATTTCATAAGGGATTGAGTCATTTTGGCATATTTTCGGCCATCGCCATTATAACGGCATTCATTGCCGATATTTATCTGCTTCCGGCCTTGTGCGCTTTTTTTAAGGTGGATTTTAAACCGGGTCCCTTTAAAAAGCGATATCTTTTTTGGGGGAAATACTCCAAAAAAAACTCAATATCCCCTGAAAACTATAAAAACAGAGCTAAAAAAAGACAATTACCTTTAAAAAACAGTATCATCTCACTGGCGGTGATGTCGATTTTACCAATGTCCATGTGCTTTGCCCAGGATGCAAGAAGTATCATGGAAAAGGTGGATAACCGGGACGATGGTACCACCCTCATTGCCCGGGTGCGTCTGACAAGTTATCGATATGTAAAAAAAGGTGGAAAGTACGTACCGGCTGAAAAACCAAGGGTCAAATTAATGGATTTTGTCAGAAAAGATTACGGTCCCAGGGAAAAGGATCATAAAAGTGTATCCACCGTTATCCAGCCTAAAAGTGAGCGGGGCATCAGTTTTTTGCAATACGATTATGAAAAGGTGGGGAGGGATACAGATCAATGGATGTACCTGTCGGCCATAGGTAAGGTTAAACGCATTGTTTCCGGCAACGACAATGAGCCCAAAACCGGCAGTTTTTTTGGCACTGAATTTAACTACGAGGATATGGAATCCTATAATATAGATGATTATACCTACAAAATACTTGGCAGTGAACTCTATGGGAAAAATCAGTGCTGGGTAATCGAGGCAATCCCTGTGATGCGAAAATCCGTAAAAAGTAACTATAGCCGTGAAATTCTATGGATTGACAAAAAAAGGGATTTTATCTTGAAATCCGTTTTGTTTAATCGTAACGGCAAAAAAGCAAAAAAAATTCTTTATGGTAATATTAAAATCATTGACGGTATCCTGGTTCCCATGACAATTATTGTAAACAACGTTGAAACCGGCAGACGAACCATCATGGTTTATGAAAAGATCATACTAAACAGGGCAGTGGATGATGATTATCTAACCCAGAGGAGTTTGACGGACAAGGGATTCAGGGAACAAAAACTAAAAGAATATCAGGAGTCTGGCCGGTGAAATCTCCCTTTTTATCCAGGGTAAAAAGGAAAATTTTTCTTTTTACCTACTGGTCTTTATTGATGATTCATTGGGGTTTGACTTGTTGTGTTTTGGCATCAGATACGCCGGGTAACCTTAATTCTCTGGATTCGATTGAGGCTTCTGAATCCTCAGGGCAATTTGATCGCTTTGAAGATACTGGAGAGCTTGGGGAGTTCGAGGGTTTTGAAACCTTTGACGGGGAAGAGACTTTTCAAGAAGAGATCCCCATTGAAATTGAAAAACCTTTTTATTCAAAGGGTTTAACGCTTACTTTTGCCCATGATTTTTCCTGGGCGGTTCAAGCTCCCGATTCCGGAGTTGTTACCAACAGATCTTCCCTGCGGTGGGAGTTTGACAGATCCTTGGGTGATGGTTTTTTTGTAAAATTTGACGCCGGAACATCCTTGTATCTTCAAAACGATCATGTGGCCGATGCAGACGGGGAATCAGCCGTTGTTGATGGAAAGATAAGAGAATTTTATATCCAGGCCGGATTTGATAAATGGGTGATCCGGGCAGGCAAACAGGTTGTTGTATGGGGGGAAACCGATGGTGATGTAATAAATGATGTGGTTTCCCCAAGGGATTTGTCGGAATTCGTATTTATGGATCTTGAAGATGCCAGGCTTGGTCAATATATGGTCTCCATGGATTATTATTCCAAGCTTGGGGATTTTTTTTGTTTTTTCACGCTTGATCCCGGTTTTAATGACACCCCCCCCAGGGGAGCCCGATATTTCAGAGAGCAGTATTCATCTGTTGTGATGCGGGATGATCCCCGTTTTTTCCAAGGAGAAATAGGGGGTAAATGGAAAAAAATATATGATAAATTTGAAATTTCATTGATGACGGCATCATTGCTTGGCAATGACAGGGTTGTTGTCGGTAACGACAAAGAAGCCTGGCGTGGCGTTTATGGCAGGTACAACTTTTATGGGGTTGGAGCAAGCTATACCACCGGCAGTTTTCTATTTAAGATGGATACCGCATTTAAAAAAGATTTTTTGTTTCAATCCATGGAAAAATCTTTCCAATACAGCGCTGAGCAAGGGAATGTCTGGGACACCGCCTTTGCCATGGAATATGATGCCAATGGACGATATCTGATAAATATTGAACTTACCAATCGTTATATAGTTGATTATACAAGCGAGTTCTACGGTGTGGAAAGAAATAATACAGGTCTTTATTTTCAATATAATAAATCGTTTTTCCATGACACGCTGACAATTGAATATGTGTGTTACAGTGAAGTCGGGACCCAAAACGCTTTTCATAAAATGGGTTTTGATTATGATTTTTCCGACGATATTGAATTTTCAATGGAGTATGTTTTTTTCCAGGCGCCACATGGTGACAGTTTTTTATGGAACCATAGAAATGAAGACAGGATCGGCTTGGAAGTGAGATTTTATTATTGATTTTACTGCATCCATAACGCAAACATCTGCGGCTTGCCCCAAACAACAGCACATAATTTTGATGTTTACCAACCCCGCTCTGGTGGCCAAAGGGGTGACAGTCATCAGCCGGTGCTCTCCAGTACTTGACCCCAAAGAGAATCACAAAATCCGATGAGGTATCGGAAAAATTGTGCAGGGCGTCGGCCACAACGGCCTGACTGTTTCCGAAAACCCCGATGATCAGCTTAACAACAGACAGCAGAATATTTGCCTCGGAACTGCTGGCGCCTTGCAAATTCGGCAACATCAGTACGCGAATCCTGAAGATTTTCTGATTCAATCACTTGGCGTTCTTTCATTCCCTTCCATACTCCTTTCCATATTCCCTTCCATAAAATTTTTTTTATATTCCAGAGCCACTCAGTAACGTAATAATGAAAATTTACGATATAAAGAGACGTACTCTCAAAACTCTCGCACACAACAAAACTGAGCAAATATTTGATATTATATGATTTTAATAAAAAAAATCTCAGCGGCACGCTTGTTGCTATCTACACATAAAAAGTTTTTTATAGCAGCATGACAAATAAGCTGACACAACGGTTTTTTACGAATCGGAGTGCCGTTATCATCTATTCTGGAGGAAAATTGTATGGAGGCTCAAACCAAAAGCCTGAAAAAATCGGTCATCAACCTGTATGGGTTACCCTCGTTCGGATTTCAACTGTTTGTAAGCATGGAAATCTTCTTTTTTGCCGCGTTTTTGACCGACTACGCCAAGATTCCCGTTGCCATGGCCGGGACCGTCCTCATGGTCACCAGCATTTTTGACATTTTCTGGGTGCCGACGGCAGGTGTCATTTTGGAAAAAAGCAACATGCGCTGGGGGAGATACCGTTCCTGGCTTCTCGTCGGCCCCCCCCTGGCAATGCTGTTTTTTATTCTGCAGTTTGCCAAAATCGGCGACCCCACCCTGAATGCCGTTTTGATTTCCGTCGGCTTCATTGTTTCCCATTTGATCTGGAATATTTTTTATGCCGGACACATTGCCATGAACAACTCCATGACCACGGTCAGGGAGGAACGGATCTCCATGGCATCCAGCCGGGGAATGTTCAACGCCATTGGTGCCCTCGTTTTTTCCATAGTGGGTGCCAAGAGCATCAGTCTTCTCGGCGGCGGAGACAAAGCACTGGGCTGCACGCTGACCGTAGTGATCAGCGGTGTCCTGATGATCTTTTGTTACTGGGTTCTCTTTACCCTCACCAAAGCGTATGCCTACCATCCTGATGCCAATGCCCAGGCTGAAGATAAAGACAAGATGAGCATCGGCGAAATGCTTCAACAGATTGTTGTCAATCCGCCGCTGATCGGACTGATGCTGGCAGAGCTGGGACGTTATCTGGGACGCTTCATCATCTTCGGCATGGCGTTTTACTACTTCAAATATGTGGTCAACAACCTGGCCGTGATTGCCATCTTTTTTACCGGCCTCAACGTGGTCAGCTTCTTCGGTGCCATGGCCACGGCCCCCATTGCTAAAAGAATCGGTGAGAAAAACACCTACATCGCCTCCCTCAGCCTTTTCATTACCGGGCTGATGATTGTTTGGTTGATGCCCATGAATCATGTTTCATTCATCGTTGTCATGTTCGTGGCCTATCTGGGGTATGGAATGCCGGACACGCTGGGTGTTGCCATGTATTCTGCCACTGTGGATTACGGAGAGTGGAAAACCGGTAAAAACGCCAGGGGATTTATCATGTCCCTGATCAGCTTTCCCATTAAAAGTGCGGTTTTCATCAGAAGTGTCGTGATCACCAGTGTTCTGGTATCTGCCGGTTATGTTGCCGACATGGCCCCCACCCCTGAATTGATTTCAGGTATCAAAAACGGTATCGCGCTGGTACCCGCCGTTTTCATCGGCGTCGGTCTTATTATCATCCTGTTTCTCTATCGCATCACTCCTGAAAAGCATAAAGAGATGCAAGAAGATATCGCCGCAGGCAGAGTGGGCGGCGCCCCTAAAATGACGGAAAAGGCAAGTTCCAGCAGTCTTTCCGCCTGATAATCGTGCGGGGAAAGTTTTTTCCCCGCAGTTAAATTTTAAATCGAAAAAGGAATAAAAAAAAGATGAATTGTTCGAAATCTCGTTTTGATGTGATGCATTCGCTTGGAAAAAGAATCTTTACCGGTCTGGCAATGACCATGTTGTTGTGCCTTTTTTCAGGCGTGGCATCTGCCGTTGAGTTCGACATAAAAGGCACCAGTGTCAACCTGGGTGGGTATATCAAATTGATGGCGTTGTACGACATTGACGGTAATGTGGACGGCAGTATCCCCAACGGCATGGGAGATGAAATCAATGCCTACGGGGTTCCCCTGGACGGAATGGCCAATGCGGATGAAGACCGTTTCAGCATGACGGCAAGGGAGAGTCGTCTCTTTATAAAAACCAGAACCAACACCGATCTTGGTATCGTTTCCACCCATCTGGAAGGCGATTATAATTCCGATTCCGACTACTCTTCCGATACCTGGTCCAACAGCAGGCAATTCAGATTGCGACATGCCGCCGGCACCTTGACATTTGGTGATAATGCCGTCCTTATTGGCCAGACCTGGACCACATTTATGGATTTTGCCGGTGCGGTCCCTGTGATGGACCTGGCCGGTGATCCCGGACAACCCTTTGTCCGTCAGCCCCAGATCCGGTTTACGCACAATTTCAACAGAGGGCATTTTATCTCCATAGCTGTTGAAAATCCGGATCGCGGCTTTACCCGGGGCGGCACACTGTTCAAAAACATGGAAAGTTCATCCACCGACAAAATGCCGGATATTATCGCAAAATATTTCTGGAGCAATGATCGGTTTCACATTTCCCCGAAATTGCTGGTGAGACGGTTTGAGCTGGATGGACAGAGCACCATGGCGTGGGCAGGTTCTTTGACCGGACATGTCGGCTTCGGTGAGGGGCATCGTTTTACCTTTGGCGTGACCTACGGCGATGGAGTTGGGCGATATGCCGCTCTTGGTCTGAATGCAGGGGCCGGTTTATCTGATGCCGGAAAAATTGAAACCATCGGATTCAAAAGTATCAACACTGGCGTCACGTTTGCGTTGAAGGAAAACTTGTCATGGACACTTGGGTGTGGATATTCAGAGAATGATGAAGACGCCTATAAGGAAGGGGTATTAACCGGATTTGCCAATAAAAATGGGTTTGGATGGCACACCATGTTGTCCTGGAAACCCACCGCCGTTATTGAGTGTGCACTTGGCTTCACCGGCATGGAGCAGGAAGTGATGGACGGACGTGAAGGCGATATGATGAAAGTCGTAAGCTATGTGAAATATAATTTCTAACACGGGAAAACCAGAGTTTGGTCACAGCATGGGCCATGCTGTGACCAAACCCGAAACCTGGAATCAATGCATCGATCTGTTCGGCCGGAATAAATGGAGAGTAAAATGAAAGACCCCAAGGCTTATATCGATCACGAAAAAATGAGTTTGCTTCAAATCATTATTGTCTTTATCACTGTTCTACTCAATGCCATCGACGGATTTGACGTTCTATCCATCAGTTTTGCCGCACCTGGAATCGCCAATGAATGGGGGATAACACCGGCGGCTTTGGGGGTGGTCATGTCCATGGAACTGGTCGGTATGGCCATCGGCTCATTTTTTCTTGGCGGGGTGGCGGACAAATACGGCAGACGCCCCACATTGCTGGGCTGTCTGATCGCCATGACAGGGGGAATGTTGATGGTTCCCACAGTCTCCACTGCAGTACAATTGTCAATCTGGCGTGTCCTCATCGGATTGGGTATCGGTGGCATCCTGGCCTGCATCAATGCCGTGGTCGCAGAGTTTTCCAGCATAAAAAGACGTGGAATGTGCATCTCCATTATGGTGATCGGTTATCCCCTGGGCGGCACCTTCGGCGGCATGGCGGCCTCCCATTTGCTCCAGACCCACGATTGGCGAAGCATCTTTTATCTGGGGGCAGGCCTGACCGGAATACTGATTCCCGCCGTTTATTTTTACTTACCCGAGTCTGTCCACTGGCTCACCCGGAAGCAACCCCAAAACGCTTTAAAAAAGATCAATACGGCCTTGAACAGAATGCACTTCCCGTCGGTCAACAGTTTACCTCAACTTGCCGGTCGTGAAGAAAAGGCATCCCTTTCGAAAATTTTCTCACCCACCATGGCTGGCTTAACGCTAATTTTGACCGTTGCCTATTTTCTACACATCACCACTTTTTACTTTATTTTAAAATGGTCCCCCAAAATCGTTGCGGATATGGGATTTCATCCTTCCCTGGCCGGTCAGGCCCTGGTCTCCATCAGTATCGGGGGCGCCGTCGGCGCTGCCGTCTTCGGATGGTTGACCAATTGGATCGAGCTGAAAAAGCTAACCATCATCATTCTCTTCTGCACATCGATTTTCGTGGCTGTTTTCGGAAGAACCGGTGCCGATTTCGGTCAAATCAAACTACTGGCCGCCCTGGCCGGGTTCTTTGGGAATGCCGGTATCTCAGGACTTTATTCCATTCTGGCTATTTCCTTTCCCACTGAAGTGAGGGCAACGGGAACCGGTTTTGTCATTGGTACCGGCAGGGCAGGTGCCGTGCTTTCCCCCATTATTGCAGGTTTTCTTCTGCAGACCGGCGCAGCGCTCCCCGCTGTGGCCATGACCATGGGTACCGGTGCACTGCTGGCCGGTATGACGCTGTTCTTTTTGAAATTGCAACCCCGGGAAACGTAAGCACCATCCCGGGTTATATATAAAACCGTATGTGTATTCGATTTTTCTATTAACTGCCACGGGCAGACCGTATTCTGACCTCGGTCTGCCCACAACGAAGATTGAAATACACCCTTTTTTGCGGAGTATTTCATATAAACCCACATGTCCTGTCGGACACAACGAAGATAGGGTCGTAGACGCGGAGCCAAATGGCATTATGCCGCCCCTCCCCCGACGGGCAATGGGCCCGGACCGGAACTGTAGACAGTTCGATTGCCCGGTTCCTATTGCCCATCGGGGGAGGGGCTCTGCAGAGGTAGACTTGAAGGCTACCTTTTCATATAAAAGAACATGCAGCCACGAATTGTCACCGACAAAGCCCCCGTCGGGCGGCATAATACCAGTTTTATCATCGGTTGTGTCAGCGGACCGACATGGCCGTTATTCAACAACAAAAAAAGGAAGTCACTTATAATGATTATTATCGGAGAAAAAATTAATGGCGCCATCCCTTCCGTTGCGGAGGCCATTGAGAAAAAAGATGCGGAATTTATTAAAAACCTTGCCGTCACCCAGGCGGATGCGGGTTCCAACTTCATTGATGTCTGTGCGTCAACAGATGTGTCTGTGGAACTGGAAACCATGAAATGGCTCATCGATCAGGTCCAGGAAGTGACGGATACCCCCATTGCAGTGGACAGCCCAAGCGCTGATATCTGTGCGAAATCCATGGCGTTCTGCAAACGACCGGGGCTTGTCAACTCGGTCTCAATGGAAGGGGACAAGATTGATGTAATTTTTCCTGCCATCAGCGATACCCAATGGGAATGCGCGGCACTGCTCTGTGATGATACCGGGATTCCCAAAAACTTTGAAAAGCGAATGGAAGTGTTTGGCGCCATCATGGAGCGGGCCAGAGAGTTCAACATCGACCCCTCCCGTCTGCATATCGACCCATTGGTTGAAATGCTCTGCACCTCCGAAGACGGCATCAACACCATTTTAGATGTCATTAAAGAAATCAAAAAACAATATCCCACCATCCACATCACCGGCGGCGCCAGCAATATTTCATTCAACCTGCCGGTCAGGAAATTTGTGAACCAGGCATTCCTCATCCTTGCCATGGGTGCGGGAATGGACAGCGCCATCATTAACCCGCTGCACAAACACATGATGGGTCTCATCTATGCCACCGAAGCCCTCAAGGGAATGGATGAGTACTGTATGGAGTTTATCAACGGATATAGAGACGGGCTTTTTGGCCCTGTAAAATAAACAAAATATCACCAGAAACGTCACCCCTCATCCCGTAAGCCTCTTCCGAATTTTTATTTTTTCGGCAGGATTTCAGGAATGCGGTCCGGCTTTTAAAGGGTTGCGCAGGCTTTGCCGCCTGGAGTATTGAAGTTTTACGGGTTTCAGGGATAACACATTAATAAATAAGGAAAAAATTATGTCTAAATTAGCTGAAGTAAAGGCAAATGTTGAAAAAGGAAAAACAAAACTCATTGAAGGTATCGTTCAGGAATCCCTGGAAGCCGGAGATGGCGCACTGGATATTCTCAAGGCCATGGTGGACGGCATGGGTGTTGTCGGTGAAAAATTTTCTGCCGGCACCATTTTTGTACCGGAAATGCTGATTGCGGCCAAGGCTATGAGCAAGGGTGTTGAGGTGTTGAAACCCTGTCTGGCCGGTGCGGACGCCGCGCCATCCCTGGGAACATGCATCATTGGTACTGTTCAGGGAGACCTCCACGATATCGGTAAGAATCTGGTGTCCATGATGTTGGAGAGTGCCGGGTTCACCATGGTTGATCTTGGCGTGGATGTTTCGCCTGAAAAGTTCATCGATGCCATTAAATCCAAAGAGGATGTTTCATTGGTCGCCTGTTCCGGTCTTCTTTCCACCACAATGCCCGCATTGAAAGATACAGTGACACAAATCAAAGCCAGCGGTTTGAATGGATTTAAAGTGATGGTGGGCGGCGCGCCAGTGACCCCGGAATTCGCAGATGAAATCGGTGCCGACGGGTATGCACCGGATGCAGGTGGTGCGGTTAGCAAGGCCAAAATGCTGGTCAATATCAAAGATGCGGTTGTCGCTTAACAATAAAGGAGAGCAAACATTATGCTGACCAAACGGCAGAATCTTATGGAAACCCTCAAGGGCGGCAGCCCCGACCGATTTGTCAACCAGTATGAGTTTCTGGATATCATTCTGGAAGCGCCGCTGAGAACACGGCCCCAACGCGGCCAAACCATTACAAATGAATGGGGAATCACCTTTAGCTGGCCCGAGGATCAGCTGGGACCTTTCCCGGTTCATACCGACAATCTCATGGTGCTTGAAGATGTTACGAAGTGGAAAGATCATGTAAAGGCACCCACGGTTATCTTTCCGGAAGAACAATGGGAAGCAGCCGTAAAACATGCTGAATCCGTTGACAGAAACGAGCAGTTCGTCACGGTATTCTTTGCATCCGGCACATTTGAGATGACCCATATGCTCATGGGCATGGAGAACGCCATGATGGGTCTCTACGAAGAGCCGGAATGCATGCACGGGCTGATCAACTACCTGGTCGATTACGAAATCGAGTACGCCAAACAGGTCATCAAATATCTCAAACCCGATGCACTGTTTCACCATGACGACTGGGGCAGCCAGATTTCATCATTCATGTCTCCGGACATGTTTGAAGAATTCTATGTGGAGCCTTACAAAAGGGCATACGGCTTCTGGAAGGACAACGGGGTGGAGCTGATCGTCCATCACAGTGATTCCTATGCCGCGAACTTGGTTCCCCATATGATCGATATGGGCATTGACATCTGGCAGGGGGTCATGACCACAAACAACACCCCTGAACTGATTAAAAAATACGGCGGGCAGATCTCATTCATGGGTGAAATTGACTCCGGGCCCCTGGATCACCAGGATTGGGATGCCGCAACCATTGAAAAACATGTGGAAAAAGCATGCCGCACCTGCGGTAAGAACTATTTTATCCCCTGCCTGACCCAGGGATTGAATTTCAGCTCTTTTCCGGGTGTCTATGATGCCGCCACCCAAGCCATCAACGGCATGAGCAAAAAAATGTTCTAATTACAACACAACATGGGCCACCCCAAGTGGCCCATGTTATGACCAAGCCCGGTTGCTCCTTTTTATTCCGCCTTAAATTGGTGTGTATTCCGCTCAATGCCCAGCCGTTTCATTTTAGAATAAAGCGTGGTCGGTTTCAGCTCCAGAAGCTCGGCAGCGCCGCCTTTCCCCGACACCTTGCCCCTGCAGCGGGCCAGGGCCTTCAAAATATGCTGGGCTTCCATTTCCCTTAAGGGAAGAATTTTGTTTTCAGATCGTGATGACGCAAAGGCAGAGTTGTCAAGGGGCGGAATCACCAGGCGATTGCCCCTGCTGAGCAACACGGCCCGCTCGATCACATGACGCAATTCCCTGATGTTTCCGGGCCAATGATAGTTCATGAGCGTATCAAGGTCCCTTTTCGTAATAGTATTAAACGTTTTTCCGAATCGTTTGGAAAACATCTCCATAAAAAATTTGGCCAGGTCCGGAATATCCTCAACCCGTTCACGCAGTGCGGGGATATTGATGGGAAAGACATTGAGCCGGTAGTAAAAATCCGAACGAAACAACCCCTGTTCAACCAAATCTTCAAGATTTCTGTTGCTGGATGCTAAAAGACGGAAACGTGTCTTCAGCGTCTCGGTGCCCCCCACCCGTTCAAATTCTCTGGCTTCCAGCACCCGGAGCATTTTAACCTGGATATCCAGAGAAAAAGCGTCAATATCATCAAGAAACAGGGTACCGCGGCCAGCCAGCTCAAATCGACCTTTTCGGGCTTGACTCGCCCCTGTAAAGGCCCCTTTCTCATGACCAAACAATTCGCTGGTGATCAGCTCAGGACTCAGGGAAACTACGTTGACGGCGATAAACGGGCCGGAAGCTCTGGTGCTGTGCTGATGAATGGCCTGGGCCACCATGTCTTTGCCCACGCCTGTTTCACCGGTAATCATGACCGTGGTATCGGATTCGGCCACACGGCTGATCAGGGTCAGCATTTCTTTAAACGGCTTGGATTTTCCGATCATTTGTGTTTTAAAGGGGTTGGAATCAAGGACCTCCCTGTAAAAATGGGTTTCAGCCTTAAGCTCGTGATTGAGATCAATGATCTCTTCAAAGGCTTCCAGATTCTCAAGGGCGACAGCGGCCTGGTTGGCGATGATCCTGAGAAGAGACACTTCATCTTCGGGTAATTGGAGCTGGTTAAATCCGCTGTCCAAAAAAATCACGCCCATGACCCGGCCCTTGAGTAGGATGGGAAAACAGCCGGTCCATCCCATCCCATCTAAATCGCTCACTTCCGAAACCTGCCCACCTTCCGATTTTGTGATTCTTTCCACGCCCGATGCAAAGACATTTTCAATGAGCGTCATCCGATCAGAAAATTCATGCAGGAGAATGGCTGACTGCCCAAGGTTTCGATCGGCAACCATTTCCAGTTGTTGATCATTCCGAAGAAAAATAGCCCCCCGTTCCGCCCCGGCGATCCGCATGGCCTGCCTGATGATTCTGCTCAATAACGCGTCGCGGCTTCGCACCGAACTCAAGGCATCACTCACTTCTAAAAGCGATTCCACCCAAAGTGCGTTTTTGGATGTCCGGTCAAGATAGGGTTTCAGATCTTTGGGAAAAAGGTTCGGGTTGACCTTGGAAAACACCTCCCACGCTTTTTTAAGCAGATTTTCTGCCTTGACAACCTTTTTTTCGTCAATACGAATCCGTGCCATAAGGATTTCGGCATGGGCAAGTTCAATCCTGGCACCGGCTTGGGACAACAACAGGATACTTTTCTTCAAATCCGACTTGATCCGGTCAAACGCCTCCTTTGCACGATACGCCTTAAGCGCTCGAAACCGGAAAGCCACGCCCTGCATATAGATATCCGGCCAGTTCAGAAGCCGTTCCACATCAAATTCAAACGTCCACTCCGGGTGAACCATCCCCATCTCTTCAAGCCCGAGCATGACCTCGATATTGTCCGGTCCCCGGTGGTGAGGGGTCCCCATGGCCTTGGAATTCTGCCAGGCCATATCCAGATATTTGAAGGCCTTTTCAAATTCTCCCCGACAGTATGCAAAATAGGCACGTTTCCCATTCCCCGGCCAAAGGGTATAATGATCTAAAAGATCTTCCGGGATATCAAACACCTTGTCAAGATACACTTCACCTTCGTCGATCCTGCCCGCATCTGAAAGCACAATGACAAGAACCAGGGTGGCGAAGCGCTTCAGTTCCGGTGCCTGGACTTCTTCTGCCTTTTTACGCACAGCCCGGATCAGCCCGATGCCTCTGGCTGTTTCACCGACGGCACCATAAGTCCACCCCATCCGGACATAGCTTTTCAGGGTCTCAACATCCGAAGGAAGTTCCTCGTGACTGCCGATCACCGACTCGTATCGATCAATGGCTTTAGTCAAGTGTCCCTGCCAGAATAAAAGCTCTGAATCGGCCAGGGTCACGCAAAGTTCTATTTCTTTAGGAAAATCATGCTGGGATAACATTTCCCATGCCAGCTCCAGGTGCTTTGCCGCCTCATTAGACCGGACACTTCTGACATAGGTTCTGGCGATCAGCACCCTCAATTTCACCTGGCGGATCGGATCGTTACACGTTGTGCTGAACTCAAGAGCCAGGGACAGAAAGCGTCGTTGTTTCTTTTTGGAAAATGCCGTACCTGTGCAGGTAGAAAGCCCGATGGCTGCGTCGATAAAATCTGACTGCTCTTCACTGGTAAGCACTCCAGATTCCATGCTCTCCAGGGCCATCTGGTAATAGAGTGCTGCGTCCATGGGCAGGTTCAAGTCCAGACAGTGGTGGCCGGCCCTGATGATTTCCCTGAAATGCTTCAGGGGCAGCTGCGATTTCTGATAAATGTTGGCCAGGTGGAGCCCGCGCTTGACACCATCAGCCATATAGTTGCAAACGCCTGTCACTGCCTGTTCCGCGACTTTAAACAGGACGGATTCCGGAACCAGTTGCAATCGTTTTTCCACTGTCTTGAAGTCTGACAGGTAGTAATACCCCGCCCCTTTGTCTTTATCTCGCGATAAATGGCCTAAATCCACTAATCCTTCAATAATTTGAAGCACTTTCACCGGAGGATGGCTTGTAACAGCGCATAAAATATCAAGGGAAATGGGGGGCGGTAGCAATGAGACGAGAATATGTATTTCTTGAACCAGCGCATCTTTATCAGAAATTAAATTTTCAGTCAGTTCCATGGTACCGGTATTCCTAATTATCTGAACCTTTTAATTTATCAAAACCTTCCAACTTACGCGTCGGCCCCGGACAGCCGGATGTTGATGCCGACGGGATCTAAAAATGGCCGCCGATGATTCCGGCATGACCGGCTTTCACCATTTCTTTCCATGTGAACGCCGACTGTGCCGCCCCGGATTTCGTGTTGACACCGGCGATGTCAACGAGCCATCTCAACTTGAACCGGGTTTAAATTGATCCCGCTCGCCAAATGAACCGGAATTGTTTTAAAAAATAAAATTTCATAACATAAGCTATCACAAGATGGTGAAAATAAACAGTTAAAAACCAAAATGCTGCGCTGGAAAATCTGGAACCGGTGGGCATAAAACGGAGAAAGTAAATCAAAATGAGAGGCCGATCATACGGCGTCCACGGCCGCATTCATGCTGGCCGGTCCACCGCCGATGACCATCACCTTTTTCGGAGTTTTCGCGATGTCACAGGTTGTTTTACAGTCATACATCACCTGTCTGTTATGGCTGCACCGGCAGTGTTCAATGTCGAACATGACCTTGTGCTGCCTGGGGTGCAGCCGGAGTTCGGATTTGAATCGTTCATCGTGTTTCCTGAAAGTGTCAACGACGGTGAGCCTTTGATTTTCATTGGGTATGCCAAAATCCTTAAGTGCCTTGTCAAGGGTGGAAACCATATCCTTTCCTTTACAATTTAACCCTATATGATAATTAACAATTGTCCTCTGCTAAAAAATAAAAACAAATGAACAGAAAGGAGAATGGGATGGAAACAAACGATTTGAAAATAGGAATATTCGTGTTAATCGCGGTGGTATGCCTCTGCCTGACTGGCTCCCCGGTCTTTGCCTTTTTCGGGGGTAAGATCAAGCACTTCACGGCGGATAATGTGAGTATGGACCCGAACGGGAAAGTAGTTCATTCGGGAAAAGTGTATGTCTCGGATGGTGACATGCATAAAAAAAGGAGCCTGAAATGAAAATAGAACGTGTTGTAGGCCGTGGTAAAGGGATGTATCGATTCCTCCTGCTTGTCAATATCTGTTGTGTCTTTATCTTGCTGCTGGGCAGTGCATCGGCGGCTGACAAAATAGATCAGGAAAAACTGTCGAAATGGGCCGGGGCGATTTGCCGGGATCTGGGGTGCATGTCCATCAGCACGCAGTATTACGGTGTCAATATGACTGCGATCGGCCTGGTTCAGGACCAGTCCATCCTTAAGGGATACGGGTTTACATTTGGTGAGGGACCCTACCGGGTTAGTGCGACGCGGATCGATACGGGCAGATACCGGGTCTTGATCCAGGCCATGAGCCGGCCCAATGATAACGAGTGGAAACAGATCCGGCTGAAAACGGAAGCGGACCGGATCTATCCGGTGGCCATCCCGGCGGCACCGGCCGGTAAATATTTCTGGAATGCGCAGATCCAGTTCGATATGGAAGACCAGCTCGGGATTATCCCACACTATGAAATGGACCCCGAACCGGTCGGGTTTGTTGATTTGCGGATCATCGATCCGGATAAATTTGCTACAGCGGGATTTCCCGGGTACAAAAAAAACGATACCGCCTCCCAGATTATTTACAAGGGCGGCGGGAAATGGGAGTTCAATCCCGGTGGTGTCAGGCCCGGCCGGGGGATGCTGATGTACACGGACGGACAGTGGTCAAGCAGTGGGGCAGCCACCGCAGCGTCAAAACCGACTGAAACAGCCGCGGTCCGGGAAGAGAAAAAGGGTTCTGAGAGCGGATCTCAGGAAAAAAAGGGGACATTCTCTGCCAATCCTTTTGTCCTGGTAAAAGTACCCGCGACCGGGATGACCTATAACAAAACATCCTACGAGTGGGTTGTTTATGAGGGCCGGATTAGCGACCGGGTGTATTACCTGGTGACCAACCCGGATATGGGCCAGGCTCTGATCGATATCAAAAAAAGCGCCATGTTTGATGCCGAGACTGCCGTGGCCCTGCCCGGCGGGGATGGGATGACTCTGGAGATGGACGCTTTGCCCCGAATTGGTGGTTCCGGGGCAAAGCAGACCGTCCGGGATACTGGTAAAAAAGTCGAGGCATGGTGGGGAGAGGGAACGCTTTCATTCATCGTGGGTGAAGCCGTCGTGTCGGGAAAGGATACGGCTGAGACGACAGCTGCGGCCGAAATCGCAGAAGAGACGTCTGAGGAGCCCGATGTGAGTGCGATTGGCCTTTTGTTTGAAAATTCCGATTTTGAAATGGGTAACCTGACCAACTGGACAGCAGATGGGGATGCCTTTGATTTTCAACCCACCAAGGGGGACAACCCCACCGCCCGCGGAAGACGTTCCCAGCCCTCACAGCACCAGGGGGAGTTCTGGATCGGGACGTTTGAGAAATACCAAGGTGGTTCGAATGAGCGGGTTGGTGGACGGCAGGGAGACCGGCCAACCGGGACACTGACCTCTGTCCCCTTTGAGATCAAAACGGATAAAATCACCTTTCTGGTGGGTGGTGGCAAACATAAAGACAGGGAGATGGTGAGCCTAGTGGTGGACGGTCGGATCGTTATGAGCGCGACTGGAAAAGGCAATGAAACCCTGAAACCGGCTTTCTGGGATGTATCGACTTTTAAGGGACAGACCGCACAGATCGTGATCAAAGATGAGCATAAGGGTGGCTGGGGCCATATCAATGCGGATGATTTCCGGTACCCTTAAGTAGCCAAAAAACCTCTCACAAAGGCACGCAGAAAGATGGACCGGGAAGTCTGGTATCAGGGAAGATGCACGTCCGACTTGACAGCCACCGTGGGCATCAATATTGTTAACAAAGAAATCATCTTGGTGAATGTTGGGCATCATGATGAAGTGTATTAAATTCAATGGGCCGTTATCACCGGCGATAACACTCCAAATTCCGAATGGATTTTCGCCTGCAACATTGGCACGCATTATACAGGTATTGAAGGCGGTGTGAAAGGTTAGCGCAGGCAAGGCCATGCCGGAAGTGCTATTTTTTAAAAGAACGATTTTCCGACAACGCTTCACGGGCGAATGCATCCGGGGTGCGCAGCCGGTTGATTTCAAAAATCCGGGGGTAATATTTCTTTAACCAAAAATTCAACGGACCGTTCGATTTGATTGTCTTTCCCTGCAGCGTATGGGAGATTTGACGGCACCAAAATGTCAGGTTCGACTCCAACTCCTTCTATCTTCTCACCGTCTATTTCGGCCTTTTCAACTGCAAGATACAAGAGATCTCCGTTTGATAAGGGAAATAAAGCACCACCGGCAACCGCACCAGCTGTTTTCTCTCCAATAACCGTGGCAAACCCATGCTTCCTGGCGCCAAATGCAAGGATTTCTTTCCCGCTTGTTGTTTCTTTGTTGGTCAGATACACTGCGGGCTTTCTCCATTGAGAGTCCATTACCCGTCGTTTGCCTGTCCGCTGGGTCGCACGTATTAACTGTTTTTATCTGAATATTCTTCCCATTTGAAGCTTGGGATATTTGCATCTCCTGACCGATAAATATTCATTAGAGCAATCAATGAACTATCATTACAATCGTCATTAAAATCTTTTCCAATCTTCCTGAGCAGAAATGTAACGTCGGGGTATGAGGCGAAGCGAACAGAAATATTTTTCGGAGGAACAACAGAATCAGGTGTAAACCCATCAGGCAGTTGAGTCCATTCGCTTTTGGAGGCATTTAACGCGATCCACTTACCGGCAATTTTAACGATTACAAATTGATGACCGTTTATTGTCACTTGTTTATCTCGTTTATACAATGCCTGATTGTAATTATCTGACTTGCTGCTAATCGCGTTTTATTACATTGAACGCATACGCCTCAATTACCGGGGTTACTGCAATTAGCGATTCGGCATCTCCAGAAAATGTCGGTGAGGGAATGAAGCAAAAAAGAGAAATCAGTACGAATAAACATATTTGATTTATGGATACATTATTCATGACATTTCTTCCTCTCCGGGTCCGGCACCCACTCTAGGACATCCCCGGGCTGGCAGTCCAGGCATCGGCAGATGGCGTCCAGGGTGGTCAGGCGGATGGCCTTGGCCTTGCCCGTTTTAAGGATGGACAGGTTCTGCTGGGTAATGCCGATGCCGTTGGCCAGTTCGTTTGACTTCATCTTCCGTTTGACCAGCATAAGATCCAGGTTTATGACGATTGCCATAGGAGGGGCTCCTTTTTCATTATACGGTTAACGCCTGTTCTTCAGCCTGTTTACGACCCTCATCCATCACCCAGGACAGCATCAGGACAACAGCGGCAACCACGAAAAGGGAAATATCATCGGATCCCATCCCGAGGGTCAGCATCCTTTGGCCCGGAGGATTGTTCATGGTCATGACAAGCCCCAGCCCCGTTGTATGAAAAATTCCGGCGATGCCGTAATATATCAGGGCCTGGCCCAGCCGTTTGAAAAGCAGGACATGGGCCGCCGAAAAAACGCTGCCCTCCCGGTAGAGTTTTAAAAGGCGCATAATGGTCACGATGGCAAACATTTCGGCGGCAAGGGGCAAAAGGGAAATCAGAAATCCCAGAAGCCGCTGGAATCCGTCCATCGTCTGGGGAATGGGGAAATCCACGGGCAACCCTGTGGAAACCGAAACCAGGGTTGGGGGAATCAGGTTGTAAAAGATCCAGTACGCGGCAGTACCTGCCGGAATCAAGATAAGAAATATCAGAAATACCAGATAAAGCCTTGAGCTGATCTCTGTGAGTTTTGATTGGGTTTTCATACAGCCTCCATCTCCATTAATTTGGGGTAATCACATTAATGGCAACACTCCCTTATTTTACATCAAATGTCAATCATTATTTATTGTTTATCGATAATTTAATATCATAAAGCAAGAATACTTTCAGAAAAGACGGCATCGATGTCTTAACAAATACTAAATAGTGTAGCCATGCGTTATGTGTTTTATTGTACTATTGCATTTTTATGGAGGCTGTTTTCCACAACATTATATTCCCATTTTTTATAGCCAAAAAAACAGAGATCAACCATAATTGACATGGTCAAGATCAGTAATATTTTTGTCCTTTTGTTCATTGTAATCTTTCAATTGAATTCCTAACACCAAAATCACCGGCTTGTCCGTGTGCATTTGGATTGTTGGATATTCGTTATGCATTTTGGACAAGTTCAGCTAAAAATCTGGAAAACGGTTCAATATTCTTTTTTACGCTTGCTTCTTCCAAGGCGACCATATAATCATTCCGGGTTTCTATTGGAATGACTGTCCATGGGTAGCCGCCACTGGCTAACATAACGTTCATCAGGAATCTTCCCATGCGGCCATTTCCATCAATATAAGGGTGGATATATACAAAGAAAAAGTGACCTAAAACGGCTTTTACAGCAGGCTCTTCTTTATCGTTTAAAAGAGAAAAGAATGCAGACATAAGATCTCGTACAGTTTCGTATCGGGGTGGCACATGCCTTGATTTTCGAATATAGACAGGTTGATTTCGGTATCCGGCAAGGTCGGATGCAGATACAAGACCAGCGTTTACACCTGGGGCAAATAATTCTCTATACCATATGGAATGATCTTTACTTACCACCGCACCTGGCGAGTTTTTATTCAGAATTTTTTCCAAGCTTTTCTTCACTGCCTGAAAAGCTTGCCAGTAACCGCGAGCAGCCAATGCATTTGCGTACTCTTTATCTTTGTGGTTGGTTTTTGGGTCCCAACTTCCTGTGCGGACACGTTCAATAAGCTCCTCACTCACACGATATCCCTCAATAGAAAGTGAATGATAAGCGTCAGTCAAATATATATCGTCGACATGTTTAAGATATTCATCGGTGTTCTGGTTTAATGAGGGCGCCTGCGGAAAGTTTTCAAGGACAATACCACGCATATCCGCCCAATGCATCCGCATTCGGTTGACATATGGAGAAATCTCGCGTTCACGAAGAATAATAGCGGGCTTTTCGTCAAAGGGGTCATTTTCCGTAATGCTGTATCCGGCATCTCTCATTGCTCCGATGATATTGTCAGCAATAACATTTTTCCCAATATTTCGGAAAGCTCCTGCAAGCCTTCCGGCCACCGTGCTATGCCCACCTTCAAGGAGCTTGTGCAGGATCTGAGAAGCATCAGAGATCATGGAAAGCGCAGCACTGACCTCTATCGCATTATTTGAATAATAGCCGGGAGCACAGGAAATCAGAGCTGCGGGCAGGGTCATCACCCGTATGTTTTCCTTGATTTCCATATCATTCCTGTCCGGCAGTTTCAGGCGAACATCCATTATCGATGTTTCATGAAGAAGAGAGATTGGCTTGTTCCCTCCTTTTGGAGTGCGTACAAGAAGTTGATTCGGCACGTTCCAGTTCCCGCTATGAATACTCAATGATTGTTCAGGGGAAAGACACCATTGATTGCCAAACCTTGATTTAAGATAATCACCACAAAAGCCCCAAAATGATGCATACCAGGCCGTGCTTTCTCCAGTCTGCTCTTTAGGGCTGGCTGGAATATACCATCCTTTCATCACTTCTTTGATAAATCCGTTTTTGACAAGACGTTCCCGGTGAGTTCGTGTTATGCTTTTTGTTTGGATTGCAACAATACCTTCGTCCTGTAGTTTTTTCAGAACAGCGAGAGATTCTGCAAGCTTATCTTGTAATGTCGGCATTGTTGACCTATATGCAGTGGCTTATTTTTAGGTTATTAAGCTTTATTATTTTTAGGTTATTGAGTTGTGCTGCTTTTAGGTTTTTGTGGTAGGTGTCAAGCAAATTGTCGCCTAAACATGTAAAGATTACCGTGACGCCCGCAACACCTTCTCATGACCTCCGACGGACTTTTTTGGAGGCCCATTCTCGGCCATAAGAAACTGTTGCTCCTTCATGGGCAAAATCAATTTTACTGTTTCCATGGGCCTGATTATCGGCCTCTTTCCCGTCAGTGTTTTTTTAGGTGCATTATTTCTCTTATTCAGAGCAACCTCACCAATGTGGTACCCGTTCCTTG
>NZ_BAAHYK010000050.1:0-36661 GCF_054657595.1 Desulfocicer niacini | reverse complement strand
GAATCCGAAACCACAGTGTTCCCGTCATCATAGTCAACAGTTTGAATTGCTTTTCTGGAACACGCTTCCACGTAAAATTTTAATATTTCGGAAGATATTGTAATTGATTTTCTGATTCTCTTGCCAAAATAATATGAAAATCAGAGATAAGAATTTAAAAGTTGGGGATGGTCATAATATGGGCCACTTTGAAATAATCTTTTAAATCTAAAAATTAAAGACAGTAATTACAGATGATTAAATATATTATAAATTCAGTCTCCCTATACTAAGCCACCTTATGACCACCCCCAAAAGTTGCAATGTGAAGATTTCTTCATCAACCTGTAGTCGGCACAGGTGACAGGATTTATTTTTCTATGATATGTATTTCATTTTTGTTGGCAAATTGTATTTTTATTAAAAAATATACCATTCGTAATGATAAAAATTGTTAAAATAGAAAAACCTATGATGTCCGTATAGATTCCAGGCGATATCAGCAGTAAACTGCCGACACAAAGTATGATACGCCATAGAGTGCTAACCTTTTTGTAAAACCATCCCACATTAGAAATAGACATAAAATAGACGCCCATTATGGCCGTAATAAAAGACCAAATGATTTGTGACCATGACCCAATGCAAAGAAGCGGATATCCATACGCAATAAAAAAAGGAAGTATAAATCCTGATAATCCAATACGGAATGCCGACAGACCGGCTTTAAATGGATCGCAGTAAGCTATACCAGCGGTTGTATATGCTGCAAGAGCGACGGGGGGGGTAATGGGAGCGTAACAGCAGTACATAAAAACGAAGAAGTGAGCTACGATAACAGGAAGGCCCATATGTACCAAAGCTGGGGCTACCGTAACAGCCATAATTATATAACAGGCGGTAGGTGGAAGCCCCATTCCAAGTACTAATGAGATAAGCATCGCGAAGATAAGACCAATAAAAAGCTGTCCCTGTGCAGCACCCATAAGGATATCCGATAATTTAAGTCCTAACCCTGTTAACCCAAGCATTCCTATTATGAGGCCGGCTGTTCCGCACGCTACAGAAACAACTAATATTTTTCTTGGCGTTTCAAGCATTGCATCATAAAAATCTTTCATGGGTACTCGCATTTCCGGTTTGAAATAGTTATAGCATAACGTTAAGGAAACTATGATTCCGGTTGCATACAAAGCTGCCCGAAGAGGAGAGACACGAAGTACAGCAAGAGAAAGAATTAGAATGAACAATGGAATAAGAAGTCGCAAGCTATTCATTAAAGCATGTTTTTTTGTTGGTATCTCAGAATCGGGAAGACATTTTATATCACCTTTTCGCGCTTCGTTACCAGCTACGAACATAAGTGCCGCGTAATAAATAAAAGCGGGGATTATGGCATGTACGATGATATTGCTATAGGGCACACCCGTAATATCTGCCATAACAAATGCACCTGCGCCCATAACGGGCGGAACGAGTGATGCACCGGATGCAGCAGCAGCCTCAAAACCTGCTGCTAAATTTGGTGCATACCCCATTTTTTTCATGAGTGGAATTGTAAAGGCCCCGGTGGTTGCAGCGTCTGAAACAGGACTGCCGGAAACCATTCCAAAACTCATACTCGAAATGATTGCAACTTTTGCGGACCCCCCCTTATACTTACCTGTAAAAGCATTAGCCAGGTTGATAAAAAGGGCACCTGCTCCTGACTTCTCCATGAAAGATCCAAAGAGGATAAAGATAAAAACGTAGGTGGCAGCAACTCCTAATGGGAGGCCAAAAATGCCTTCTGTTGACAAATACATTTGAGATAAAACACGTCCTAGATCACGCCCAGAGTGGCCGAAAGGTTCAGGTAGATAATTTCCTAAGAGACAGTAAAGAAGAGAAATAACGCCTAAAGTAGTCATGGTATATCCTACCATTCTTCTTGTTGCTTCAAGAAGGAGGATAATTGTGCTTACGCCAAAAAATATATCCCAGGTTGTAGGCTCGCCGATACGATATATGAGGTCATCGAAGCTTATATATAGGTAAAGGCCGCTTGCCAGAGACATGAGAGCGAACGGAATGTCCATAAAAAGCGTTGCACGGGATTTGCGTGTAAAAGGAAACAGCAGAAAGACAAGGATGAGCGCAAAAGAGAGGTGGATACTGCGTTGCAAAAGTGAAGTCATCAGGCCATTAGTGGCAGTGAAAACCTGAAAACCAGTGAAACATAGGGAGATAAAGATAACTGCATAAGCTAAAAAGTTCTTTCTTTCCATGATTGTATATCCCATGATAAAAGTAATTTCGTTCTTTTGTTGATTGTGATGAATCATTAAAACAATTTGATTTTCATCACAATTTTAAACGTCAGAATTTGGCACCCTTCAAAAGTACTTTACACTTTCTTGTAGTGTCCCCCATTTGCAAAGGGCTTTTTCTTGAAAGAGTGTAAATTACTTTTGGGGTCATATGAAGGATGCCCAGAATTTCTATTGTTTTGTTCAATCTTCGAGTTGACAAAACTGATATAAGGGAGTCAAATTTTATTGATTTACTGTTAAAAAATATCAGAAAGCCATTATTTTTTAACCTGGACAAGCCAGAAGCAAAAATATTTTCTGATTCTCTTGTCAAAATAACATGAAAATCAGAGACAAGAATCTAAATACCGTCTTGATTAAACGGTAAGTTGAAAATTGCTGAGTTTCCCTAAACTGCGTTGTCGATTTAAATTCTTTTATGGGTTCATCTATGGTCTATGGTGGATTTGTTTTCTTCGACCTTCTCTATAACTGTTTTGTTTTTATAAAAAATTCATCCAATAGTCTGTAATAATTGGAGTTTTAATTTTTATTGTGACAAGCTGCCCTGTCATGTCTGTTTATAATGATATTATCCATGCGTTAATTTTCTATCAACTTAATAAAAACAATAAGTTATATGATGGTGCCGTAAATTCTCAATAGGTCCGGGCTTTCAGGAAATCCTTTTGAATAGCACCCGGCATTTAAAGGTAAGCAGGCTTTATCACCCCGGATTATTGAGAACTTACATAGTGCCCGGAAAATGCGAATGTGCCCTTTATCTATCTATAAGTCTGTAGATTCTAATATATATTGTTTGTTCCGGTTTTACCTCTACTCCAGCACTTTCATCTCCTTAAAATATTTAATTGCGCCAGGATGGAGTGGAATGATTGTGGATGGGGCATTTTCTAAACTTGTTTCCCTGAATGAATTGTGAATTTCATCAAGCTCATTTTTATGTTCGAAAAATGTTTTTACTATATTATAAGCCGTTTTTTCTGAAAGGTCGTCTCTACAGACTACCAATGCTTGAACAGCTAAAGTTTGCGTGTCTTGATCTACGCCTCTGTATGTCTTTCCAGGAATAATCGATTTTGAAAGGAATGGATATCTCTTCACAATTTTTGTAATTTCATCGTCTGAAAAGTTAATCATTCGAATGGGATTTGTCAGAGAAAGGCTTACAATTGCAGATGCCGGATAACTCACTCCAAGAAATACACCCTCTACCGTATTATTTTGCAGCGCTTCAGTTCCTTCAGTAAAGGAGAGAAACTCGGGCGTAAAATCTTTATATGTTATGCCTAAGGCTCCAAGAATCATTTTTGTCTTCACTTCTGTTCCTGATCCAGGAGAGCCCACAGCTATGCGTTTTCCTCTAATGTCATTTATGTTTTTTACAGAAGTTTTCTTAAGAGAAACAAATTGATGTGGTTGGTAATACATGTTGAACAAAGCGCTAACATTAACTTTTTCTTTGAAATGTTTTGAATTCTTAAAATCAACAACGGCACTGTAAAGGACATCTGCAGAGGTTAACGCTATAGCAGCCTGGTTGTGATTGAGTATTTTCATGTTTTCAACTGAACCGCCAGTTGATTCAGCAGTCAGATTGAGATCGGGAACATACTTGCTGACCACGTTTGCAATACCTCCTCCATAAACATAAAAAACTCCACCTGTTCCTGCTGTGACGATTGAAAGACGTTCAGTTTCAGCTGCGTAAAGATTTTTCAGTTCAAAACAACTAAAAGAAATAAAAAATAGTTGTAGCAGCACAGCCAATATTATCAAATGTGATTTTTTCATGTTTTTTTCTCCTTAAATGGTATGTGATTAATTCAAATCAAAGGGATCTAAGTTGGTCAGCAAATAATCGTCTCATGGATATTGACAAGTCTTCAATATGAAATTTCTCCATATTAAAAAGAATATCTAAAAAATCATCAAGATATTCTTTTTTAATTGCATTTGCGTTTCTCGTGAATTTGGTTATTATTTCGTCTGTTGTAGCTTGGTTTTCAGGCTCTCCTTTTGCAAGGGGAACCTCTAAGCTAAACCGATTTTCTTTTGTCGTCACATCTACGGTAGCACCACGAAGAGCAGGATAGGCTTTTTCCCATTTTTCATTGACACTTACTGTAATTCGGGAAGCAAATGATTGAATATGGAGATTGTCAATAGCATCCTGATTAAAATGATCGTTGGATAATTCACCAAAAAATGCAGCCATTGCTATTGCATAGGGCAAATTGAACTTTGCATCTTCTACTGTTTTCGGAAAAGTATTTTTACCGCAAAAATTTATGGCTGCTTCATATGTTTTAACCTGAATATTTTCGATATCATTAAATTTCAGTCTGTGAGCTTTCATAAGAGTTAAAAGGCCGTCAACAGCAGCATGTGTGTGTCTGCATGCCGCATGAAATTTAACATATTGATCGAGAATACCGTAATGATCACCTAATTCATTAAAAATATCATTAGTGTCGACATGATCAGTCATAGCTTTAAAGAGGCCTTTCTGGCCTTCAAGAATAAATGAAGGGCCTTGGGCACCACGTTTTGCAAATTCCACTGAAAGTATCCCGGCCATTCCAGCTTTACCGGGCTGTAATGGCTTCATCATCCCACCATCATTTAAAACTTCAAGAAGACCGGCGGATTGCATCCCGGCCATTCCCAAGGCACTGAGCATTTCATCTTCACTTAATCCAAAAAGAATCCCAGCGGCTCCGGTTGAACCAAAAACACCTATTGTTCCGGTCGTATGAAACCCTCGTTTTAAGTGAGAAGGATTTACCGCTTTGGCCAGCCGACTAACAATTTCATATCCACAGATAACTGATAAAAGAAAGGATTTCCCACTTCGATTGTTTAGTTCACCGCATGCCAAAGCTGCCGGAATAACAGAAATACCAGCGTGAACACCGCCATACCGGTATCCATCATCCATGTCAAGCGCATGCCCTATGACTCCGTTGCCCAACGCGGCAAGAGCTGCAGGGATTTTTGTATTTGTGCCCAACAGCGTCGATTCAGGTTTCCCTTTTATATTAGACAGATAGTCTATCATGATACGAGGAAAAGTCATCTGTAATCCGGCGATAGACACTCCCAATAAATCAATCGTTAAGAGTTTAGCTTGATTGATCGCTTCCTCCGGGAGATCTTCAAATTTGATTGAATTGAAGAAACGTGAAAATTTTTGAAGGATTGATTCCAAAGGTAACCCCCCATTCATTCATGAATAACGTTGCGGACGGCATCAATAACAGTTCCATCAACCCATTTCACTGCGGCTACGACTTGATCGCCAAATTTCGGGCTTACTGGTTTTCCGCATATTCTTTCTGCTTCATCTTTCAACTGTTCGATTGGTTTAATAGGCAAAGACGTATTCTTTACAGCGGCAATGAGATCTTGACGTAGAGGATTTATTGCAATACCTCTCTCAGTAACGATAACATCTATCATTTCACCAGGGCCACAAATTGTTGTAACCGAATCTTTTATTACAGGCACCCTACCTCTCATTAATGGAATCGGCAAAATTACACATTTCCCAAAAAGGCAATTCTGCCACCCTCCAATACCATGAAGAAGATAACCATCTGAGTGAGTCACGACGTTGCCGTTAAAATTGATATCAACTTCAGTTGCCCCAAGTATAACCGCATCCAACATTGAAGCGATGTTACCTTTCCCATGGTAGTTGTAGCTGGTGAAAGGACTTGTTGCAAGATGCCGGGGATTATCGCGCATTGAGCTTACACCATCAAGATCAAATGTTTGACCATCAAGGATATAGTTTACGAGCCCCTCGTCCAGCATTTCCACAAGATATTTATTGCTTCCACCCCGTACAAAGCTGCTTTTAAACCCCCTTCTTTTCAAGATTTCACCAAAGTATAATCCTATAGATAAAGCCGTCCCTCCTGCACCCGCCTGATAGGTAAACCCGTCTTTTATAATATTGGCAGCTTCACAAAATTTTGCTGTCATATCAGCGAGTAGAAGCCTGTCAGGGCTGCGAGTGATTTTAGTTGTCCCGGAAATAATTTTTTCGGGGATACCAATCTTGTCGACCAAAACCGTGTAATCGACATTGTTCCCTTGAATCTGCCAGGGGACACAAGGAAATGGGATAAGGTTATCTGTGGCGACAATGACCTTGTCAGCATATTCGGAATCAGCGAGGGAAAAATTTAGAGAACCACAAGCTGCATCGCCATAGACACCGTTTGCATTACCAAAGTAATCTGCAGCTGGTGCCGCAATAACAGCAATATCAATGTGCAATTCTCCATCCTGGATAGCTTGATATCTTCCACCATGTGAACGCAGCACGCCCATTCCTGACATTTTCCCTTGGGAACAGAATTTGCCAAGATCACCGTTCATGCTACCTTCTATGTGGTGAATCACCCCACTCTCAAGATGTTTTATAATGGGTTTATGGCAGGGAAAAGAGGCTGATGGCGCCCAAACAAGATTTTTAATTTTTAATTCAGCTGCAATATCAAATATTTGATTTGCAATGATGTCGCCATTACGAAAATGGTGATGTGTTGATATAGTTACGCCGTCCCTAAGGCCAGCTTTCATTAATGCCTCCTTTAGATTTGGCAGCAACTTGTTGCCATCATCGGGATAATCGGCACAAGTCGCAATTGGAGCACCGTGTTTTCTACCCTTGGGTCGATATTTCCCAACACCTTTAAACGGTTCACTTTTAACATTATTAATGAAAGTCGGAACCAAACGACCGAGAGAATTTTTTTCCAAAGTACTATTTGCCATCATTATTTCTCCAATTTTCAGATAGTTTACCCAATTTTATGGTTCGGTCAATTAATTGAATCGCTCGTTTTACTACTGGCGCATCAATCATTTTAGAACCCAGGGCAACAACCCCTGAACCATTCTTTTGGGCTTCCTCAAATGCCAGAACAATAGCTTTCGCTTTTGATATTTGGGATTCATTTGGAATAAAACACTCATGAACGATTTTAATCTGGTTGGGATGGATACAACCAACGCCTTCGAACCCGAGCAATTTTGATTTTTGAACGGACTGTTTGAGGCTCTCTGTATCCTCAAAATCAGAGAATACAGAGTCGATCGCTTGTACGCCTGCTGCCTTACAAGCATTCACTAAAGAACTCCTTGCAAATTGGGATTCCACACCATCATTTGTTCGCTCTACACCTACGTCTGCAGAATAGTCTTCAAGCCCGATGGCAATAGCTACAACATTGTCAGCAGCTGTGGCAATTTCATAACTTCTAATTACTCCAAGGGAACTCTCAATAATAGGCATCAAAAAGATTTCGCCGGTGAGGTTATTTTCCTTTTGAATGGACTGAATTTTGCTATTGACTATTTTGATATCTTCACCGGATTCACATTTCGGAAGCAATATCACATGTACATTGCTGTGAACAATCTCCTTTAAATCATCAAGCCCCCTTGGCAGCTGATTGATTCGAACCATACGTTCAGCACCATAAAAGTCAACTTGGCGCAATGCATTTCTAACCAGCAATAAAGCTTCATTCTTTCTGTCGGGAGCAACAGAATCTTCAAGATCTAGTATAATTCCATTCGCACCATATATTCCGGCATTGATCATCATACTTGGGGAATTGCCTGGAATATATAGCCTTGAGTGGCGCATTCTATCCCGCGTGGAAGCATAGTTATTTTGCTCTATAAACGCAGGAAGAAACGGTTTTGCTTCCGGTATTAATTGGCGAACACACGCCTCAATTCTGGCTGATAGAACAAAGTCAAAAGCCCCTTTGTCTTCAATTATGAGTTCTGCATCTGTAATTTGGAAATGATTCATCATTTCCATACATAGTTTTTCGATTTTTTGTCTATACAACACATCGACTTTGCTGGATAATTTAATATTAATCCCGTCACATGTTTTTAGATCCAAAGAGACAAAACAATCGTTTTTAACCCTTACTCCCCTATTCCCTGAAAACACTTGTGAATTATTCATAATTTCCCTTTGTAGTTAGATATAGGCTTGACGAAATATCTACCGTATAGACTTAATGTCTGAAAGTGAGTATTGCATCAATATTTTTTATTGTCAAGCAATTTATTTTAAGAGTTTTTTTAAATTTGGATACCCAAAATATGAAGAGGAATATGAAAAAAATATGTGCACATTATCTTGTAATATTTAACTAAAATCATTATTTCTCTCTTTCTATCTGTGACTGCACAAATTTCTTTTCTATCTGTGACGGCATAAAACAGAAAATTAAATTTCTAACCTGGACAGGGCAGAACCAAAAAGGATTTCTGATTTTCTTTCTAAACTAACACGAAAATCAGAGATAACAGGCTAATTGCCCAATAACGATCATGCTAAACTCTCTTGGGTAACAAAAATTGAAAAATCAACCGCATGAAAGTCAAAAAATGTCTGCCGGGGAAATATATTATCTATAATACTGATATGATTTATTATTTGTATGAAATAGATGGTGAATTAACGCATGGTTTTTGTGTATTTGCCAATCTCTGCTTGATTTTTATCATGCGCTACCGTTGATTTCTATTGACAAGATTTATTTGATTCAGTAAGTAGATTCTACTTGTCAGGCATATGGTCTATCTAATAGACTATTATGGGCGCTAACAAAGTGGAAAATTATGGTGAAATACTGAAAGCAGACTGGATACAATTCAGAAGGTATGAAAAACAAATTGAGCACGTTGTTTCGAGTTGGTTTTTGTAAACGAATATGAATGAGTCTAATGAAATAATCATAATTCCGAAAAATATCTAAGGCGCTGATTGGGATAAGACGCTCACTTATATGGTGAAAATTAAACCGAATGTCGACAAAGAAAGTCGGGTGTTCGGAAAAAATTTATTCTGCTTGACTTTGATGCGTTTTATTTTTAATTGGGTGGCAGAAGAATCTACCTAATAGATAAATAAGGAGGAATATTTCATGCTCAATCAAAGTAAAGAATCATCACGACATGTGGATGCAGTACTCAGAGCCCTTGATATTCTTGATTGTTTTCAGGGACGGCCGGAATTAACCATGAAAGAGATACTTGATAAAACCGGCCTTACTCGCAGCCGGGTGATGCGTCTTCTCGGGACCCTTGAAGCGAGGGGTTATGTGGTGATCAATTCGGACAAGAAAACCTTTCATCCGGGAATAAAGCTGCCTATTTTGGCCAAATCATTTGAAAAAAACAACCAGGTGGAGGTACTTATCCGTCCGGTGCTGAAGCAATTGGCTTTGGATTCAGGAGAATCCGCCACCTTTTATGTCCGTGACGGTGAAGAACGAGTGGCATTAGCACGTCAGGAGGGAAGTCAAAGTATCCGCTATGTCATTCAGGAGGGAGGACGTTATTTGCTTCGCCGGGGTGGAGCTGCCAGCAAAGTTTTGCTGGCATTTGGCCCGAAGGATTGGTTGGAGTGCGTTGTCGCAGATAGTGACAAAAATATTATCAAATTTGTCGAAGATCTTGGGTCCGTTCGAACCCAGGGATATGCGACAAGTATAGCCGAAAATACACCAGGTGTGCATTCTATAGCTGCACCGGTGTTCAATGCGGAGCAAAGACTGGTCGGAGCCTTAACTATTTCCGGTCCGGTAAGCCGCATGACCGAAGAACAGATTCAAATATGGATTGGTGAGGTCGTCAAGACCGCCGGCTTCCTCTCGGAGCGGCTCGGTAGTTCCCAGCACGCAGTAAAGTAGAGACAACAATTCGGCAAAACCTTCATACGTGAACCAGTTCTTCACCAGTGTGTACCTTAACATGGATACACCGTTCGTCCAAAATACGGAATAGTTGTAACACAACAACAAACGCTATTATTAGGTAAAGAGAGGTTCACCCAATGAGCTACCCATCGAATATGCTGCCATCCTTACAAAAGGCGGCGTCCACGCGGAAGGAACGTATCCATGCATCTTTCCCTGAGCTCACCGTGGCAGATAAGGCAAAGTTGCTGGAAGATTACCACCCTGATTTCAACCAAAAGGTCAAACGCCCCCTTAAAATCGGCGTCAATGCCGGCGACTTGGTTCCGTCCGAACTGGCAGATCTGATCGAAGCCCCAAGCAGACTTGATCTTGACAAAGTTGATCTTGACAATGCGGACTTTGAAACCGATGTCCTTGTGATCGGATGCGGTGGTGCCGGATTGTCCGCTGCCATCACCGCCCATGAAGCAGGAGCCAAGGTGATGCTTTCGACAAAATTGCGCATGGGCGATTCCAACACCATTATGGCGGAAGGGGGAATTGGGGCGGCCACAGGTGAAAATGATTCTCCGGTGATTCATTATGTCGATACCCTTATGGGTGGCAGGGGCACCAATATTCCTGAACTGGTGGAAGCACTGGTCAACGAAGCGCCGTTTATCGTCGAGTGGCTCTCCTCCCTTGGGGTTAATTTTGACAGACTTGTTGACGGTAAATATTTCACCCATAGGCCCGGTGGTCACTCGCGGCGCAGATCTCACTCAATCAAAGACTTGACCGGCCTTGAGATTATTCGGGTCCTGAGCGATGAAGTCCGGAATCAGGGTATTGATGTTCTGGAGTTCAGTCCGGCGGTGGAACTTCTCATGGATGATCATGGACAATGCGCCGGCGCCGTTTTTGAAAATCTCGACACCCATACCACCATTGTCGTTAAATCCAAGGTGACTATACTTGCAACCGGCGGCATGGGAAGACTTCACCCCTTGGGATTTCCCACATCCAACCACTACGGTGCCACTGCCGACGGTCTTGTCATGGCATACCGTACCGGTGCCAAGATGATCTATGCAGAATCCGTACAGTTTCACCCCACGGGAACGGCCTGGCCGGAACAGGTGCTCGGCCTTCTCATCTCCGAGGCGGTTCGTGCGCAAGGCGCCCAAGTACTCAATATCGAAGGCAACATGTTTGCGGCTTCTCTTGAGACGCGGGATGCCCTGGCTGCTGCCATCATCAGAGAGTGCGGAGACAGAGGCAAAGGTATCCAAACGCCCACGGGAATGCTGGGCGCATGGCTGGATACGCCGCTGATTGACATGATCCACGGGCCAGGTACGTTTAAAAAAAGATTCGCCGGGATTTATGCCAGATTCAAGGAGTACGGCATCGATCCGGTTCAAGAACCGTTGCTGGTATATCCAACCCAGCATTATCAAAATGGGGGCATCTCTATTAATCCGTCAGGAGAAACCATAATCCCCAATCTCTATGCTGCCGGAGAGGTATCCGGCGGTGTGCACGGGCAAAATCGTCTGGGATCAAATTCCCTTCTGGATATCTTTGTATTTGGACGGCGGTCGGGAAGAAGCGCTGCAGATAAAGCTGGGAGTGTGACACCGGGTCGAGTCAATCTTGAGCATGTGGCAGCATACGCAAAGGAACTGACAAATGCCGGTATTCAAACCAACATCGTGTCGCCGATGCTGTTACCGAATTACAGATTCGAAAAAGCACTGACCAATATACAGCATGTCTAACCGCATAAAGGAGTGAAAAATGGGAAACAAAGATGTTTTCGAGATGATCCCGATTTATATAATGGGCAAAAAATATGAAATTCCCATGGGGTTGACCATTATGAAGGCCCTTGAGTATTCCGGCTACCATTTGACCCGTGGATGCGGCTGCAGAGGCGGCGTTTGCGGGGCGTGTGTCACCATATATCGCAAAAAAAATGAGTATAAATGGCAGATTGGCCTGGCGTGCCAGACCGTTGCAGAAAAAGATACCTTCCTGGTTCAGCTCCCCTATGTTCCGGCGCACAAGGCACCCTACGACCTTCGCTCTCTTGAACCCACTGAAGAGAGTGTGATTGGACTCTATCCCGAGCTGCTGAGATGTATGGGATGCAATACCTGCACCAGGTCCTGTCCCATGGAGCTGGAAGTGATGAACTATGTCTCGGCGGCACTTCAAGGGGATTGGGAAACCGTGACCAAACTCTCCATGGACTGTATCATGTGTGGCATGTGCGCAGCAAGGTGTCCTGGAGAATTGGCACCGTTCAACATTGCTATGCTGGTTCGCCGAATGGTGGGGAAAGCGGCTCATCAAACGCCACCGTCGGTTGCCAAAAGACTTGAAGAGATCAAGTCCGGGAAATTCAAGGATGAGATTCAAAAGTTAAAAGGCTTGACCAAGGATGAGCTCCTCCCCTATTACCAGGAGTTTCAATCCACAAAAGGAGAGGCCGTTTAAATGATGATCCGATTAAACACCCCCATTGTGATGCCGGATGTAATAAAAACACTCGATATCGGGATGAAATTCGAGATTCATGGAAAAGTGTTGTGCGGCAGAGATGCCGTACTTCCCAAACTGGTTCGGGCCATTATGAACAAGGATCCGTTAATGGACGAAATTGACCTTAACGGTGCGGTTATTTTTCACACGGCTGTAAGCTCGGCCGGGATTGGCCCCACCACCAGCAACAAAGCCGAAATTGAAGAGAGCATTCCGGAACTGGCCCGTGCCGGTGTAAAAATTCATTTAGGTAAAGGCTCGCTATCTCTACCAACGATTCAGGCCCTCAAAGAGGCAAATTCTGTTTTTGCCGTGACACCGCCGGTCACGGCCCTGTTTTCACACAGAATCACATCCAAACGGGTGATTGCCTTTCCCGAAGAGGGAATGGAGGCACTTTACGAAATTGAGGTTAAAGGACTTCCGGGGATCATTGCCGCAGCCCAGGGCCGGAACATATTTGATAAATAGGTATGGTGGTTTGGATGAAAATTACAAAAGAAGCGATACAGCAATCGGCAAATGAGTGCCTTGTGACGGCTGGAACCACATACCGCCGGGATCAGTTCAAAGCATATGAACGGGCACTGAAAAATGAACGTCTGGATAATTCACGATGGGTTCTGGAACAGATCTATGAAAACGGTAAGGTGGCGGAGAAAGAGAGGCTACCTTTGTGCGACGATACAGGAATCCCCCATGCGGTGATTCATGTGGGAGAAGAGTGTGAACTGCCCGCCGGATGGCTCAGCGCCGTACAAGCCGGTGTCATGGACGGCTTACGGGAGATGCCCGGAAGACCCATGGCAGTCAAAGGAAATGATATTGAGCGGGTTGAGCAGTCTGTTGGCCTCTATACAGATCCGGCGATGCTGGAGCTGGCCCCGGTAATAACCCGATCCGTTCCTGGAAATCAGTTAAAAATAACGATCCTGCTTCTGGGTGGCGGGCCGGAAATTCGAGCGAAAACCCGCCGGATATTCCATCGCAGAAGTATTCACAATGTCCTTGGAGAGGCGGTGTCATGGCTCAAAGAGGAGGTCTCATCCCTTGGCTGCACCCCTTCAGTGATTGCAATGGGGATTGGTCGAAGTCAGGTTGAAGCTTCGTCTCTGATGCTTGAAGCCATGGCTGAAGGGAATCTTGATTGCCAAAATGAGCTGGAAAAAAAAATCACGGACGACATTAACCTGACAGGGGTTGGCCCTTTGGGACTGGGTGGTGATACGACGGTTCTGGGATGTTTTTTGAAAATCGGTCCAACCCGGGCAAGCGGTGTACGGATTGTCTCTGTCCGGCCATGCTGCCTTGTGGAGCCCAGACGGGCAACAGCACTACTTGGATAACCCCATTCAACCCAGAGAGGATGCACATGAAAACAGTTGAAAAATTTTCAAATTCATACATATTAACGCACCTGCTTGACGGGAATAACAGTCCAGTTGCCCGGATGCGGCTTTTTTCAGAGGGGATCCGAACCAATAATCGCATTGTTGAGTATGAACCCATTACAGGTGACAAAGGCTGTCTGGCCTGTGGAAACTGTATTGATGCCTGCCCGGTTGTCAGAGAAAAAAGGCGGTTTGTCTTTACCTTGAACAGGCGCACATCTATGTCTCTGGAAAATTTTGTGGGGGATGAGTGCCGTAGATGTTATGCTTGTGTCAACGCCTGTCCCCAGGTGGGAAAGGCCACAAAAGTGTATATTGCCGGATTTCGCAGGGCTGAAAGGATTGTCCATGCGTCCATGGCTACGCTGATATTTCTTCTTGCCACAACGGGAATATTCATGTTCCACTACAAAACGGTCATCCCTGAGTGGCAGCAGGTACTCCTTAAATATTTTCATTCAGGAGCAGGTATTTTGCTCCTGACGATCCCTTTCATCTTCTTTTTCCTGGATCGTGCCCATTTTAAGCGGGCCGTTGTCAACTCGTTTTCATTTGGTGCATGGGATCTTGCCTGGCTAAAAAAATTTTGGGCCTATCTGAAAAATCCGGGAGGAAATCCCCTGCCGGACTGGCGAGAGTTCAACACCTATCATAAATTTTGGTTTGTCTATTTATTCTGCATGATTCCGGTACTTGGCATTTCCGGGTTATTTAATTTGGCCTCTGTGGACGGCACTTGCTTCAGTTTCTCCATACATGCTTTTTTTGCACTGACGCTGGATATTCTGGTGTTGACCCATCTCTATTTTAAGTTGATGCGCCGGATTTTCAGGGACATTTCCGATGCAAAACGGCACTTGCTAAAAAAGGGGAATCTCCACTATCCTTTTATGTATGATCCTAAGACAAAATGATTTGTTCAATTGGGATTTAAATACCACATAGTATTTATGAGCAAGTATAAGCATAAGACCTAAAACCTGAGGAACATAAACTTATTTAAACGATCAAAAATCCTTAAATGTTAATTATCTCTAAGGGTATGGGTTTTTCTATAATAATATTAAATAGCTAAAGTTCAATGCTAATGCCGAGTTGAGGAGCGACCCACGTGGGTTGGCTGCTCAAACCCATTCTCAACTCGGCATTCAGTGCGCCGCAGGCGCACTGAACCAAGAATTAATGAGACACTGTTAATGGTAAAAGAACACTTAAAATCTGGGCCCAAACCATTTGCTGCAGATCCTGTAGAAATCGAAAAGTTTATCAAAGAAACTTATTCGAATCTATCAGAAAAAGACAGACGAGAATATGCAGCTAAAGTTTCCTGTAAATTAATCGATTCCTTTGCTATGCAACCATGCGTAGCACGGTTCTGATGAAAGATTTTTGTGGGGTTTGACCCGGCACAGGGGAAACCCTATAAAAATCAGAACTCAATGCCGCCTCCGCTATAATCCTGCGCACATCAGAAAATGCAAATCCTGCTCGCCCCTGAATTTTATGTTTTCGGTCTGGTGCATTGTCCAACCGCTCGGCATAGATCCATGTCAGCGTTGTTGCCATCATTCAGAAGCTAAGGTGATTCAGTAAGGATTCCGCATTCCGAATTTGTGATTTTGAATTACCAATTTCCTGCTTGATCTCTTTAAATTCAGATTCTATTTGCCAGCGTGTCCCATAATATTCTATAATTTGCTCAACCGAAAGCGTTATGTCTGTGGTCATGGATGCAACATATCGTGTTTTCCGATAGACAAAAACAACTCGTACCGGGCACTTCATTGTTTTTAACATAAAAATTTGTGAAAATGCCTGTACTTCCCTTGTTTTACCGTACAGAAAAACCATATAAGCCCGGCATTTTTCCTTCCAGCAAGCTGCACAATCAGCCACAAAACCCAAACGGCGGCCATATTGTCGTGGGCGACCAAAAATTTGCTTTCCACTCTTTGGATTTATGGAATCGTCCAGTGCTACCATAATTCGTCCGTCTGTAAATGGTGACGGAATCATTCCCCCACATGGTTTGTCATAATCCTTTCCACGGCAGTGTTGAACTCCCCATAAAGTCATAAAACCACTGGCTACGCAATTTTAGACCCAACATAGTTTGCAGGGCACGTAACAAGTTGGAGGTAATTGATGATGTGAATGGTACCACCACAGCCAGCAACGCGTATGCAAACCACATTTTTCTGTCCCTGAGCAGTCTTAGAAAATTCAGCAAGAAAATCGGAGTAAGAATCTAACTTATGCATGGATGGTATTTTTAGATGAAACATTGGATATTTCATGAAAATTACAATGTCGGTGGTCATGTGTTGTTCAAAACTCTTGATTTATGGTAGAGAATAGTCTCTGACCCAATTCTCGCAAAATCGGCAGAAAAGATTTGCACATCAAGTTTGAAGAATGCCAAAATAGGAGATAAAAGAATGTCGTTGTCTATTTTTTGTCGGGTGTGGCTTGGATTATTGTTGTTTTTCAGTACGCAGTCAGCCTATGCTGACCCCGTCATCATGGCCACCGGTGAATGGATTCCATACACATCTGAGAACCTGGAGGACCGTGGAGAATTTACCCGGCAAGTCACCCGGGTATTTCAGAAAATGGGTATTGAAACGGATTACCGATTTTATCCCTGGAGACGCTGTTTTGATTCGGTGCTTAAAGGGCGGGTTTGGGCAGCTTTTCCTTATGCGTATACCCCGGAGCGGGCAGAGAAAGTGATGTATTCTGAGCCGATATCGTGTTCTCGAACGCTTTTTTTTTACTATGATGCCGCAGGTGACCGTGAAGCTCCTGTATTCCAACAATTGTCAGATCTTAAGCCTTACCGTTTGGGCGGCATCACCGGGTACTTTTATGAAGAGACGTTTAAGAGAGCCGGGCTCGCGGTGGATTATGTGAGTAAAGAAATTTATGGAATGGAAAAATTAATCCGGGGACGAATTGATTTGATGCCTGTGAATGAACGGGTGGCATGGCATTTGATCCATACGCATTTCCCCGAATATGCTGATAAATTCAAGTTTGTTTCTACGCCATTAGCCGAAAATCTCCTTTATCTGATCGTTTCAAAGACCTATCCCGGGAGCAGTGAATTGCTTAAAAAATTCAATGCTGCACTTAAAATTTGTGTTGAGAAAGAATATATTGAGAGTGATATATGTAAATAAGGAATAGTGAGCCGGTTTGCCCTCAAGCACCCTGCATTTCATTAAGAGTCCAGGAGCCAGCACCTGTTTTTTGGGGGGTCTATTCACATAGCATTGGGAGCATTACCTGTTGCTTCCAACCGTCACACTATAGTCTAGCAAGACAGCGTGTCCAACCAAAATTAAATTATTTTTGAATAAAAATTGATATTTATAAAGCCAAAAGATACACTGGGGCGAAACGGGTAATGCTCCCCATAGCATTAGTATGCTATGTACTACGTAGCCCCAATCAGGCGAATATGAGGCACTGCCATCACCAAGCCTAATTTATGCTTCGTTATGGGCAGAACAAAATCAAAATAATGTCTGTCCATGGCAGTTATATGAAACAAATATGATGAAATCCCATAAAATACCCTCCATTTCCAGAAATCTGACCCTCAGCCTTGTTGCTGTTATTTTTGGCTTGTTCACAACCTTTTTATCGTTTTATTACTATCAGCTGGTGCAGGGAGAGCAACTCGCCCTTGAGAATACGGCGGATAACTATATTCAGTCCATGGTCAGTACTTTGGATGTCCCTTTGTGGGATATTGACCGGGATAATATTAAGCGGGTCTGTTCGTTTTATTTTGAAAATGAATGGGTGAACCGGGTGACTTTGATTGGTGTTTCCGGGGAAGTCATGTATGATAAAACCATGGCATCCCACGGCAAGGGGGCCATCCGGCGATCCAGGAAAATTTTTCATGGTGGAGAAATTATTGGAGAGGTCACCATGGAATTTAGTCACCTGCCATCAAGGTATCATAGACGTGGTCTTTTGAAAACGGCCGTTGTTACTTTGTTGATTGCCATTATCAGTGTAATTGCTTTTACAGGATTTTTTCTCAAGAAATTTCTTCAGCAGCCCATGATATATTTTAGTCATATGGCCCGGGCCTATGCTGAAGGGGATTATCACCCAAGAATTGAGGGGACAATCTATCAAGAATTTATTCCTCTTGTATCTGCCCTGGAGGAGATGGGTGACAGGATTGAAACCCAGGTAAAAACGCTTCAAAAAACAGATAAACTGCTGACCAGGCATAAAAATCATCTTGAAGAAATGGTGGAAATGCGAACCCAGGAATTGGAAGCGTCCAATAAAAAGCTTCAGCGGGCTGAAAAAATGGAGGCCATAGGCACCCTTGCGGGTGGGGTGGCCCATGATTTAAACAATATCTTATCCGGTCTCGTCAGCTATCCGGAATTGATTTTGATGGATATTCCCCAAGACAGTCTCTTACGGCAACCGCTTGTGACCATACAAAAATCAGGAGAAAGGGCAGCCCAGATTGTACAAGATCTGTTGACCATGGCCAGAAGGGGCGTGTCCGTGACGGCGGTGGTGAATCTTAATCAGATCATCCTCGATCAATTGAAAACGCCGGAGATGGATTCCCTTAAATCCTTTCATTCCGGCATGGTTATCGATACAAGGCTTGAACCTGAGCTGCTGAATGTCGTGGGTTCCACCACCCATCTGGCCAAAAGTATTATGAATCTGATTTCCAATGCAGCTGAAGCCATGCCCCATGGAGGTGTTGTAACCATTTCCACTGAAAATGTATATCTGGACATGCCGGTAAAAGGGTATGAGGAGGTCAACGAGGGGGATTATATTACCGTATCTGTGTCCGATACGGGAACCGGTCTGGCTGAGGCGGACATGGTAAAGATATTTGAACCTTTTTACACAAAAAAACAGATGGGACGAAGCGGGAGTGGGCTTGGAATGGCTGTTGTCTGGGGAACGGTGAAAGACCATGACGGCTATATTGATATCCGTAGTTCAGAAAATATCGGTACCAGGTTTACCCTTTATTTACCTGTAACGCGGGAAAAAATTTCCAGTGTGCAACCGGAACCCCCGGTGGCTGAATTTCAGGGGAGCGGCCAGTCCATTCTGGTGGTGGATGATGTGGAGGAACAGCGAAATATCGCCACCGTGATTTTAAAAAAATTGGGATACCATGTTGCCACGGCTCCCAGCGGAGAAGCAGCCTGTCAGTATCTGCAAAATACTTCGGTTGATCTGATTGTTCTTGACATGATCATGGACCCGGGCATGGATGGACTTCAAACATATAAACAGATTCTTACCATACACCCTGGCCAGAAAGCGATCATTGCCAGTGGGTTTTCCCGCACGGGAAGGGTAAGAGCCATCCAGCGGCTGGGGGCGGGTCAATATCTTAAAAAACCCTATACTCTGCTGCAGCTTGGTGAAGCGGTAAAAAATGCGCTGGAAATTTCATGAAAAGTCTATTGTAACAGGGCGTTCATCATGCCCTATCGCAGAAGGCGTGGGAGCATCCAGCGGGAGGCAGGTGCGATTTAAAACGTTGGGCTTGGTCATAAGATGGGTTTTTCACAATTGGCGGAGCAACGGGGTCAGGCTTGTCTTATTGTGTTTTTGACAAGTATCTAAAAATAAAGTTAACTTTAAACGAAAACGCCAATAACGCAAGCCTGATCCCCAGGGTGGCTCATGTTGTGACCAAGCCCTGATGTGATGCCGTCCCTCAACGAAGGGTTCATCCGGCCCCGGACCGTTATGATTTGTTTTTTGATCTTGATTTTAATCCGTCTTTCTTAAAGCTTCAACCCCTTCTCCTGCCCTTGTTAATTCCACCCCAAGCCGGTTGATTTGCCGGATTAAAGCAGACGCATTATTACGGCTGTCCAGGGTAAAATTTTCAAAATCTCCCTGGGAACGTACTTTGCCGAGAAAAACCATAAATGTATTGAAAGTTGTATTAAATTTTCTTTTGGTGGTTAAAAATTTGCCAGTTCTTGCATAGTTTTCCAGGTCTTTGAACTGCTCTTCGACAACATCCATGAGTTCCTCAAGATTCGGTCGAATATTTCCGTGGAATACCCCGGTGGACTTGTTGACAATGGAAGACAGAGCTGTCAATGTGCGATGGATTTTAGTAAATATGTCTATTAGATTGATTAACTCCTGGCGTTGGGCCGTTCTTAATCCCGGTTCTACGCTTGCATCCTTAAATTTTTCCGTGCATGATTCAAGTTGTTCCGATGCTTTTAATCGTCCCCCCAGTAACACAGGTTTTGTTACGGTGTGATTAAAATATGCCGCTCGTAATTGTTTGAAATGTTTGTGCTGGGAATAAATTAAGTCGCCCATCTCTTTTCTTAAGTTTTTTCGGGCAAAATTGGGCCATATTAATAAAGAAGCAACCAGCCCTATGAATATACCTAAAAAAGTATCAAGCACCCTTTCCATGCCATTTTGCCAGGGGTGAGAGAACAGTGTGCCCAAGATCAAAACCACGCATATGGTCAGTGCGCCGGTAAAAACAATGTAATTTTTGGCCTTATAATAAAGCATGAAAAATGAGAGAACGGCCACAATGATAATAACAGTGGGGATGGTGGGATGCAGATATATTAATACTATGCTGGTGACGGCACCGATAACGGTTCCTATCAGTCGTTTCCAACTGATGTGCAAGGTACCGCCCAGGGAGGGACGCATCACAACCATGACACTTATGGGAATCCAGACGGAATGGGAAAGCGCCAGACTTTTTGCAGCGGCTATTGCAACGGTAATGGCAATGGCTGCTCTTAATGCATGACGGAAAACAGGAGAGGTTAATCTAAACTCCTTGGTCAGGCGGGATACGAGTTTAAAAGTCACTTATTCTTTCCTCAATTTAAATTTTGCCCGGGCAAGATGTGTCATTGCCCTGAATTCAGTTACAACCGTTTTCAGCTCGTATATGGCCGCCCAAGCTTCCAGAAATTTGTTTTGAACCTCATCGCCTTTTTTATAGCCTCCCATATTTAAAAGTAACATCTGAAGTTGGGTAATTTTATCATTCATTTTACCAAAGTCGGTGCCGTGATAAATGGCTTGTTTGCGTTCAATTTTAGCAAATTTGTCAAACTCATGGGAAACCTCAGCGGTGGTTTTGTAGAAATCGTTTTTTATCTCATCGAATTCAGGACGATTGTCGGCAAAATGGATGTGGTTGGACAGGCCGACAATGGACTCAAACATCCTGATTAAAGCAAAATAAAAAAGGCCCGGTCCCCCGGAGGTACCGGATCCTTTTAAAGGGTCAATATTAAAGCTTTCCATAAATGTTCTGTATCTTTTGACTGAGTTGATGGCCTCCTTGCTTAAAAAGGCCAATTGTTCCTCGGAAACATTGGGATTTTTAACCCTGAGACAGACCCCCTCCAAAAGAAATCCCATATCTTCAATGGCAAGCTTTGCAGATGAAAATAAAATTTTCTCAGGATCAAAGGGCCATAGATAAAAGTTGGTGACATAGGAGATGAGTCCCCCGAAAAGAAGAGTGATGGAACGGATGATTCCCTGGACAGCCCCTGCCGGTGAAAACAACGAAAGAAGGGAAACAAGAAGGCAGCCGTGGCCGATGGTGGATGCGGACACCCCGGCAGAAGAGACAAAAAAACATGCAAAGGATAAAAGAAAAACAAATCCCAGGCTCAGGTAATCATACTGGCCAACCATGGCGGCAACCGGAACAAAAACGGCAACCAATGCCAGGAGAATAAGGGCATAGATTTTCCGTCTTTTTAATGTGCTGCCCGTGCGGAACAGGACCGTGCACACAGCGCCTGCCATACACCAGAAAAAACCTTCACCTTTAAGACCGATAAGAAGCGCGGCAATAAAAGACACCAGACATGAGAATGCGGCTTTGGCAGCGTATTTTGCAATAAAGAAACCGGGGTCTACCGGTCGGATATATTTCAGATAAAAGGCGTTTAAAAATTTATTCATGGGTTGTCTTATACCCAAATCAGCGCTTAAATTACACCTTTTATTTATGAGATGCTTGTGGGGCGCATTCTCATTTTCCCGGTTCGACGCTTAATCAGAGAGGGGTCAGGCTTGCGTTATTGGCATTATCGGTGGGTTTGACGTTTGCACAGGCTGTGAAAAGATAACGACAACAACTCAAGCCTGACCCCGTTGATTCAACAATTATGATCAGTGGCCCATCTTATGACCAAGCCCATTGCTTTACTGCTGGTGTAATATCACCCCGGGAAGTCCCCGGAAATGGGACCTCCCGGGTGATTTTAGCCGGCATTCATGTTTGTTATTTGCTTTGATCAAGATATCGCTGGCACCGAAGGGCCACATTGGCCTGAAGGTTGCGATACCATAAGGCATAATCAAACCGGTGATCAACATTCGGGCGCATTCCTATCTTCACCTATTTTGGTTTGTTCACATAGCATTCGTATGCCACGCAGTTCCAAACAGCTGAATATGGGGGACTGTCCGAACATTTAGATGAGCAAACCCAATATTTACTTGTTTTTACAAATTTGTTAATACATCTCATAGAGATTCTGACGGGCGCATGCCTATTTTCTTGGTTTCACCCTTAATCAGAGAGGGGGCAGACTTACGTTCTTGGCATTATGGGCTTGGTCACAACATGGGCCACCCTTGGTGGGGGGCAGACTTGCATTATTGACGCTTTTGCTTAAAATTTTCTTTATGCACAGGTACTTGGCAAAAACACAATAACACAAGCCTGACCCCTTCGGCCCGCCAATTGTGGCAGGTGGCCCATGTTGTGACCAAGCCCAAACAAATTATATTGTGACCAAAATGGGAATGAACCGTTCTGTCCACGTTTTAGAAGGAAATGCCTGCCCGGGAGGATAAACCCCTTAAAAATTTATCCAGAGGAATACTTTTCAATGTCATTGATTTACGCTGAGACCATTCTTAATTCGCTGTCCGCCCATATTGCCGTTATAGATCAAAACGGAAAGATCATTAAAACCAACCGTGCATGGCAGCACTTTGCCACTTCTAATCACATCGGCATGCAACCAGATATGTTAAATATCAACTATCTTGAAATCTGCGATCTTGCTCAAGAAGATTCAGATGAAAATATCCGCTTGGTGGCTCAGGGTATACGCCAAGTCATCCAAGGTGAAATTGAAGAATTTGTGATGGATTATCCCTGTCATTCTCCGGAGCAGAAACGATGGTTTTACATGCGGGCAATCCGGGTACCAGGATCTAATCCCTTAAGAATTGTCATCAGCCATGAAAACATTACACCGCTGAAACTTGCCGAGGACAAAATCCGTCAAAGAGAAGAAGAACTCAAGCAAAAATCACTGCGCCTTGAAGAGACAAACACGGCTTTGCGGGTTCTGCTCAGACAAAGAGAAGAAGACTTGAAAGATCTGGAAATAACTTTTTTTCAAAATTTAAAACAAAACATTTTACCCTACCTCGATCAATTGAAAAAACACAGTCACATGACCACGGCAATGCCTTTAATCAATCTTATTGAGTCTGAATTAAAGCAGATTGCCTCACCATTTTTACGTCATATTACCAATGAAGAGAGTATTCTGACCTCCCAGGAAATAAAAATTGCATCCCTCATCAAACAGGATAAATCTTCCAAGGAAATTGCCGATATTCTGAACATTTCCATAACCACTGTCAATTTTCACAGGCGCAACCTGAGAGATAAGCTTGGCTTGAAAAACACAGGAAACAATTTAGGCACTTTCTTAAAAACGTTGGCTCAGTAACGGTTTTTACCCGTCATTAAACAGTTATAATTCCCTGCTTGTTCAAATTTAAATTTACGGTTAAATTATCAATTAACTTTCCCAGTCAAGGCGCGTACGAACACCGCTGCTTTGAAAGGCAAGTTAAATATACATAACCATAAAAAAAACAATCAAGGAGGCTATTATGCTTTGCAGTCTTTCAAATTTACAACAATCGGATGTTCATCAGATCAAACAACTTGAGTCAGAATTGGGCATCACGCTTCTGGCATTTTCATGCCATGAAACCAAACCGACTGTTTTGGACAAAAATGCCCTTGAAAAGATACAGTTTGCAGAAACCAAGCTGGGATTATCATTGGTGGCAGTTGAGCATTAATGAAACAAAAGGGCGTACACAGACATCAGGTTCAACCTGAAACACAGACTCTGTCTCAAAATGATGCTGCCAATCATTTAGTCATCACCACTGAAGATGGCAGCATTCCTGCACAGGGGCATCTGCCATCTGTTTTTATCCTTGAAGCCAAGATAGCCCCTAATAAATGGCAGAACATACAGGTCATTTATCCCCGGTTTGATTTGCCATCTTGCTATCTGAATAAAAACGAAGCATTATCCACTAAAGCTGCGCTCAAGTCCCTTTTGCTGGGAAGATGGCGAAATATCTTCCCAAAATATCCCATCAGAGTAAAAAGAATAGATCTGTTTTTATCAGACCATAAACAAATGGAGATTTTATGATGTCCACATCAACGCAAGCAAACAACATCATGTCACAATTACGCCTGGCTGTCATAAATATGGACGAAAATAAAACCCTGTCATGGGTCAATCAGGCATTGGTGCATAACCTTGATCCCCATTTAATCATCCAGAATGGCCTTTGCGAAGGAATGGAAATTGTCGGCAAAAAATGTGAATCCGGTGAATATTTCTTTCCCCAGTTGATGGCGTTTTCCGAAACGCTGAATAAGGCTGTAACCTCTTTAAAATCAGGCATCATCAAATACAGTCCCGCCAATGAAAACACCATTGTAATGGGGGTGATTCAAGGAGATATGCACGACATCGGCAAAAATATCGTCAAATCAATCCTCACTTCATATGGCCATAATGTCCTGGACCTAGGCAGGGACGTACCGCCTCAGGATTTTATTGACGCCGCCATCAAAAGGAATGCCGGCATCATCTGTGTATCCGCATCTTTAAAGACAGCAATGCCCTGCATGAATGAAATCATAAATACCATCCGGACCCATGGTCTCCAAGACAAAATAAAGGTCGTTGTCGGGGGCAATACGGTCACTGAAAAATATGCAAGACAAATAGGTGCACACGGATATGCACCCAACGCCGCCATGGCGTTAACTGCAGTTAATGCGTTAACTGAACATTTTCAAGGAATCAGTGCCCATTGATTTCCCATGGGATTGATCACCCCATCGCCCATTTCAAGGAGAGGTCAACAATGATGACGAGTGGCCCTTGCTGTGATCAAGTATACCATTTAGTCCAGCCAAAATTCCAAAATAATGTTTGCCTGGGATTTAAAAACGGTAAATCAATATCTGTTGATTCCCGTGTAAGAAGACCTTGCGGTTTGATTTTGCTTTTCCATTATCTGGTACTTCTCTTTTCTGGTGCTGTATTATTAGTTGTCTCCAGGGCTGAGAATCTTGATAGGACACCTTGCATAATATTGACAAATTTATAAAAATAAGTTGTCCGCTGTCTCAGATTACGATGATCAAGGTTGTGAAACATTTTTTCTCTTAATCCCCTTGATATTTCCAGTTGAACACCTTCCCTGCCTTTGCATCGGTTGCATATATTTTCAGGGCTGATGCCTTTAAGCCCCGGTATCTTACTTATTTCGGCATTAAATCCATCTGCTGTGAGTGCATGTGTAATTTTTTGTTTTAATCTTTGATTCTTCCCGCCGACATGAACGGTATTTGTCCTGAATCTGGACCCGTGAACAGAAATGACCATGAGGGCATTTTCTGAAATCTGGACTCCCAGGGCCTCGTCAAATCGATTGCTGCTTATGTGCAAAACTTTGTTGTTTATTTTTTTCAGACCCTTGAATGCATAAAAAGTATGATCACATCCGGCCATGGAGTCCGCAATATCTATGGTGCCTGGCTCTATGCCGCCACCGTGGGGGGCCATCACAGCAATTGGGGAAGGCCCCTCACGATGGAAGATTGTGTAATCCACATCCTGTCGTTCATTTTGGCTTAATTGAGCATAATTTTTATATTTATCAGGCATGATTTATAAATATTGGGCTTATTCACGTAAATCCCCTAAACATGCTGCCACAAAAAGGCCACAGCTTCCTTTCCCATGATTTTATCCCGAAAAACGGTCTCGGCCTGCCCATAGCCAGCCATGCCAGCACAGACATGGAGGGGCAGTAGGTGCTCTTCCCGGGGATGACAGTAACGGGAATGGGCTGTCTGCTCCCAGTGGATAAGTCGTTCCCGGCGTTGATCCGGGCTTATGTCAGGAGCGGTGCAGGTCTGGATCAGCCATTGTTGGAAGGCATGATTTTCCGGGTCTTCTATGTCAACTTCTGGATCGTAATCGGCAAAGGCCCCCATGTTATGAAATGAAAATCCCGATCCCAGAACCAGAATATTTTTGTGGCACAGTGGGGAAAGGGCATTGCCTGCTGCCAGATGGGCAGAAGGGTCCAGGTCAGCAGTCAATGAGAGTTGCAGGCATGGGATAGTTGCATCAGGATACATCTGTTTCAGGGGGACAAACAGGCCATGGTCAAATCCCCGGCGATCATCGGTTCTGGCTTTGATCCGGGCCTGGCTCAGAAGCCTCTGCATGGTATGGGCCAGATCCGTTGCCCCCATGGCTGGGTAGGTGATTTCATAGGCGGCTTGGGGAAATCCGAAATAATCGTAAATCAATTCCGGGGTGGGGTTGGCCGTTATCACCGGAATATCCCTTTCCCAGTGGGCACTTATGACCACAATGGCTTCGGGTTTGGGAATCCGGGTGGAAATGGTTTTAAGAAATTTTGTCAGGGTTGTATGTCCCGGGTGTTCCATGAGGGGGAGCGGACCACCGCCGTGGGGAATGTAAAGTATGGATGCGGACATATTTGTTTTGCTCCTTTTGAGATTTTATAATGACGGAACTTATTGGTTCACAATGGGCAGCGCCTGTTTCTTCTGCCGGGGCCAATGGCAGTGCACCACCAGGATACCCGTGACAATCAGGAGAATGGACATGATCAATGCAGCGGACAGGGGTTCTCCCAGAAGTGATACCCCAAAAAAAACGCCGGAGACGGGCATGATAAAGACAAAGGTGTGCACAGCCGTGGCCCCGAATTTCTGGAGCATCAGGTTCCAGGAAATAAATCCATAAGCTGCGGTGACCAGTGACTGATACAGCATGGATAGAAAAATAGAGATATCCAGAGTGCCCACCATGGGAGCATCCCAGAACCACCCCGCCATGAAAAAGAAGGGAATGGAGAAAAGCATAGGGTAGACCGTGACCTGAACCGCATGAAAGTGGGCAATAATTCGTTTGAGGTAGATGGCATTGCATCCCCACATGAAAACCGCCATAAGCACAAAAAGATCGCCCTTGTGAATTTCTCCGGAAAGCCCTCCCTTATCCATCAACAGGCATAATACGCCACTGAATCCAAGTACAATGCCAATGGTTTTTTTCATGGTAATGTGGTCGCCGGGAATATAAAAATGGGCCAGAATCATCACAATAAAGGGCAGCAGGTTGGCGATCAGGGTACCATGGGATGCCGTTGTTTTGCTTAAACCAATATAAAAACAGGTGATCTGGCTGAAGAAAATCAGGGCGAGTATCCCCATCTGCAGGACCTGTTTTCGGTTTTTCAGTGCCAGGGGGCTCTGGGTAAGCCTTGCCCACAGAATAAGGGCCAGTGCCGCAATGGAAAATCGGAGCCCTGCCACGGTGAAGATACCAAATCCCCCAAGGCTTATTTTAATTGCCGTTGGGTTGGCTCCAAACAAAACACACAGAAATGTTGCGTACAGTGAGGCCCCAAGGGGAAGGCTGTTTATGGAATCCTGGCAAGGGACAATGGACATTTGCTTGCATCCTTTTATTATTTTTCCAATGTTGGGTCCGTGCGGACATCTCTGTTATACAGAATCCAGCAGGCTTTTCCCAGCACTTTAAGAGTGATGCCCCTGTAAAAATCTGGCCCATGGAATTCTGATCAGCCTATGGGGTGTTTTTTTGTGCTTTTAGCCCGACAGAATGTGTTCCATAAATGCGAGTCGGACTTTTTGCGAGACTAGCAAGGATGCTTTTTTTAAATGGCAGAAATGGACTACCCCTGGCGACGTCGTGCAAATCTTATAAAGATCCTGTAGTCACCGGAATTGATATCCCTTGGAATCTTATAGCCGTCAGGTACCAGCAATACCATGACACGTCCCGAGGCGGTGTCATGTTCCGGGCTTCTGTATCTCCTGTCCTGGGGGCGGGATGATTTTCGTCTTGGACGTTTTCGGGGAGAGCGAACGTTCAAGATTCGTGCTTCCAGTTGTCCGTTTTTTGTTTCCTGCTTTTTGGCGGGGGGGCCTACACGTTGCGGTGCACCGATGACAAAATGCATATTCACCTCCGTTAAAATTATACATTAATCTCTGCGGGCATTTAATACGCTTTATGTGGTTTGAAGCACGAGCATCAATAAATTCAGGCAGTCAGATTGAATTCGATGGAAGAGACCTGCAAAATATCTATATTCTCGGTCCAAAAGGTATAAAACTTAAGGACGATCAAGTTATTTTGTTTTTGCCAGTAGTCTTCGTGGAGCCTGACCCCTCTCTGATTAAGCGTCGAACCGGTAAAATGGAAATGCGTCCAACCTTTTGAAGTGGTGATTATCGGTTTCTTAAGCAATTGGTGTGCCTATGCCGGAGGAAATCTGGCAGGGGTATCTCGCTTACAGTAGTGGTAAGGGCAAACTTATTAAAATGAAGCGGTTTCTTCCACATGGCATTGGCAACAAGCAGTTCCATGGAGGGGAAAGCCACTCTTGCCCACAGGATCGGTCCAGGTGCTCATTTTGATGAAATTTTGGAACATCTGCCCCAGGCTTTGTAAAGATGTGGGGCAGAGCCCCGCAGAAAGGAAATCAAACCGGGCAGATATTACTGAATTTTAAGCTTATCAATCTTATATCGCAGCGTTCCCCGGGGAATCCCCAGCAAAAGGGCTGCCTTGGTGGTGTTCCCGTCACTTTTTTTAAGGGCCTTGTGCACCATGCGGATGGTTACTTCCTCCAGCACGGACTCCAGATCGTACAGTTCATCGGGGACCTCCACAAAGGCATCCGGTGCCGGGGGGGCATCCTCAATTTCAGAGGGGAGGTGGTTCAACCCCAGAATATTATCGTTGTGCATGATACAGATACGTTCAAATACATTTTTCAACTCCCGTACATTGCCGGGCCAGGGGTATTCCAGAAGCCGGGCCTGGGCACGGTCATCAATGCGGGTGAATTGTTTGTGAAACTGCCGGGCATATTTTTTCAGAAACAGCACGGCAAGGGCCGAAATATCTTCGGGTCGCTCCCGCAGGGGCGGGATGTGGATGGGAAAGACGCTGAGGCGATAATAAAGATCCTGTCGGAATTTTTTTTCGGCAATGGCCTGCTTGAGATCAATGTTGGTGGCGGCAATAATTTTTACATCGGTTTTGATATCCCGGTTGCCGCCGATACGCCGGAATAACCTTCTCTCCAGCACCCCCAGAAGCTTGGCCTGGAGCTGGATGGGCATCTCCCCGATTTCATCCAGAAACACAGTGCCCCCTTCTGCCATCTCAAAAAGTCCCTTGGTTTTTTTCACCGCATCGGTGAATGCTCCTTTTTCATGGCCGAACAGCTCGCTTTCCAGCAGGTTTTCAGGCAAAGCGGCACAGTTGATGATCACCATGGGCATGCCGTGGCGAGGGCTTGCATGGTGGATGGTCTGGGCCACCACCTCTTTACCGCAGCCGCTTTCCCCCGTTATCAGCACATTGGCACTTTCGTGCTGGGCCACCTCCCGGGACTGGGCCACAATGACCTGCATCTGGGGGCTCTGGGCCACAATGCCAGGTCTGTCCGGCAGGTTCAGGCTCTTTTTTAAAATCCCCACCTGCTGTTTCAGGTGGCTGGTCTCCATGGCAAGTCGCAGGATCAGCTTTATGGCATCGGCCTTGAAGGGTTTTTTGATGTAGTCATAGGCCCCCATTTTAAGGGCCTTTACTGCCGATTCAATGGAGGCGTATCCTGTGATGATGATCACCAGAAGATCCGGGTCCAGGGCTTTTGCCTGTTTCAGTACATCCAGGCCGTGGATGTCCGGAAGATTTAGATCCAGGAGCACAATGTCCACATCATTGGCCGCCATGAAATCAAGCCCCGCCTGTCCCGATGCTTCGGTGGAGACATCGTAGCCCTCTTCGGTGAGGATGCGGTGCAGGTTTTCCCGGATGATGGCTTCATCATCCACAACAAGAATTTTTTTCATAAAAAATCAGCGGTGACGCCCTTAAGTTCATGCTTCAGGGGAGACACTGCCGCCTCCATTTTGTGATGTTAATGCGTTATGGTAAATCATCAATGATCACGTTTTTTTGCCACCTTCCCTTGGGCAGGCCAGTCTCATGCCACCGGTAGATGGATGCTAAAACAGGTACCACGGTCCAGATCGCTTTCCACTGTTATCTTTCCTCCGTGCTCTTCCACGATGGTGTGGGTGATGGATAACCCGAGACCGAATCCTTCGGGGTTGTGACTGAAAAACGGGTCAAATATTAGTTCCATGTCTTCCTTGGCAATGCCCGGTCCGTTGTCGGCAATGGCAAGAAGGATAAAGTCATCGGCTTCTTCCCGGGACAGGGTGGTGGTGATAGTAATGGTGCCACCCTTCTGCAGTACATTCAGGGCATTGAGTACGATGTTTATGATGGCCTGGCGGATGCGTTCTCTGTCCATGTGGATGCGGGGCAGGTTTTCCCCGGGCTTCCGGTTGAGAAGGACACCCTGTTTTCGGCATTGTTTGGAGACAAAGAACATTGTGTCGTCAATGACATGATTGATGTCCTCCAGGGTGGGGGTATGGCCGGGTTTTGCGGCAAAGTCCAGCAGGCGGTTGACAATGTTTTCAAGTTTTTCAATTTCTTCCAGGGCCCGCTGGATCAAAAGGCGGTCACTGGTGCGGTTGGCAATGCGATCGTGGAGATCATCCAGCATCAATGTGATCCCTGTCAGGGGGTTGCGGATCTCGTGGGCAATGCCGGCGGCCAGGATGCCAAGGGAGACCAGTTTGTCTGACCGGGCAATGTGTTTTTCCATGTTTTTGCGCCGGGTGATATCCCTGAAGATGAGCAGGGTCGAGGAACTGGTACCGGTATCATCATTCAATAAGGAAGCCATGGCGGTTTCCAGGTGCAGGGGCCTGTTGTCCGGGCGTTTGATATCAAGGGGCACGGCCTGACGTCTGATGGCCGGGGTATTGTCCTCGATCAGTTCCAGCCAGGCCGGGTAGGGGGCCAGAAGTTCCTGGATGTTCCGGCCGGTGAGTTCCTCCCGGGATTGCCTGAAAAATCGGGCAGCCTTGGGGTTGGCAGAAAGGATGGTGCCGTTTTTGTCAAACACCATGAGGCCGGACAGCATGTTGGAGAAGATGCTGTTTAGCATGTGGGCCTGTTTTTCCAGATCCTTCAAGGATTTGACAAGATTTTTTTCGTTCTGCTTTAACTTTCGGCCCATGGATCGGAATTCCTGGACCAGGATTTCCAACTCATCACCGCTGTTGATGGCAATGCTGACGTCATAGTTACCCCGGCTGATTTCGCCCATATGGCTGGAGAGAAGACGGATGGGGCGGGTGAAAGTGCGGGATAGAAATACTGCCACGGCTGCCACCACAATGGCGGTGAAAGCAACCAGCAAAAGATAGTTGTGGGCAATCTTTTTAAGGATGGCACGGATGGTGATAGATGTGCCGTTGACGGTATTATGAAATCGGCCGGTTTGAACACCCAGAGTGACTCCGCCGAAACAGCCGGTGTCGCGGTACTCACCCAGATTGAATTTGATGGGAGCATAGGCCAGAATCCGGGGAATACCGCCCACACTGGCGGTCTGCTGAACCCCGGAAAGTCCCTTTATTACCTGCCTGGCAATGGTGCCGTAGTTTTCGTGGACAAAGGGGACATGGAGCAGGTTAAACGGCAGTTTCCCCGCCTGTATTTCTTTTTTCCGGTAGGCGTCTGTGGTGGGGTCAACAAGGATGCCCTCAGAATTAACACCCCGGATATCCCAGGGCTTGGGGTGGGTTATCATCCATCCTTGATCATCAAACATAAAGGCATAGTCGCCACTGAAATAATTGGGGGAGAGCACCTTTTCATTGCCGAAGGGCTGTACATGCTGGGTAAATTCCATGAGATGTCGGTGATCAAGGGCAATGGATACCACGCCCACAGGCGTGCCGTGGTCGTAAACTTTTCTGGAAAATCGGATGATGCCGGAAAAGGCGCGGTTTCTCTCTGGCCAGGGGGGAATTTCGGTGTCCGAGAGCTGGTTCACCCCGGCAGGCGGTTCCGGACGTGCCACATGGAACCCCAAAAGATGGGAGACATGGGGTGCATCCCCGGTCATTGCCATGGTCTTTTCAAAGAAATCCTCCCGGCCGTAGGCACTTAAAAAAGGGGTGGCCACATTCCGCCGGGAAGAGAGGGGTTGGCCTTCCCGGATGAGAATCTGTTCGTTGCCTTCAAGGTCCACAAACGAGATTTCAGCATAAAGGGGCAGGGTGCTTGTTATACCCCGGGGTGCCAGTGAATCCCCGGTGGGAAGCCATATGGTCCGCTGGTGGACCTGGAAAAAACTGTTGTAAATCCCGGAATCCGGGGGCAGGGTGGCCAGCATGTTCAGGTCTGCCACGGCGGCATCCAGGAACTGTTCCACCTGGGTGGCAATGGCACCGGCTCTGGCCTGGAGCAGGGACATGGATGTCTGGGTCAGGGCAGTACGACTGCTGTCCACAAGAAGTTCCACCACGTGGTTCATGCGCACCCAGGTATAGAGGCCCAGAACCATCATGGGTACCAGGGAGAGCACCAGAAAACCTGCCAGAAATTTTTTTAATATGCCGAACTTCATTTTTCGCATTTTTTTGTTATTATTTTCCATGACATGGGGTGATGCAAAAAAAATACCACTGCCAGAGCAAGTGCAGGCGGTGTAATCATGTCTGTTATCACCCCCTGAATTTTGGGTTTCTCAATTTTTAAATCTTTTTTCAGCCTGTTTTGCGAGAAGGCGGTCAGGGGAGTGTTCTTGGCGTTATCTACCAACGCCTGTGACCGATAAAGCCCATGCCCCAAGCCTCCTGAAAACCCTATAACGATCATGTGGGCCTGCCGACACAACGAAGAATAAAAATGGCATTATGCCGCCGCCGCCCCCGACGGGCAATGGGCCCGGACCGGAACTGTAGACAGCTCAATTGTCCGGTTCCTATTGCCCATCGGGGGGGCGGCTCTGCTGAGGTTGCCTTGGAGGCTGCCTTTTCATATAAAAAAATATACATTAATATGTTTGTGCAATATCCACAAAGCCTTTTTAAAAAAGGCGTTTCAAGACGGCGGAAATCCGCCCCTGGTCGGTGGATTTTGGTCTTTTAAAAAGGCCTCCAATTCCTCAATATTTTTGCCATTCCCTTTTCTCTTTCCCTTTCTTATATCTGAAAACCCTTTAAATATACGGTATCCATGGGGTTGAATTTTATTATTTTATCTCCCTAAATTGAGAATGGTACAGCCTTTGCAGATGGTTCATAAACAGAAATTATGAAATCAGTCTATTACCCACCATCTGGAATCGGAGGTTACCCATGGCACCCTATGTACTTAATAATCGATCAAAACTGCAAGTCAGCGGCCTTATCCTTGGCCCATTATTCTTTTTACTGGTATGGATGATGGACCTTGATCCTGCACATCCGGAAGTAACCCGTATGGCCGCAGTTGCCGTACTAATGGCTGTCATGTGGGTTACAGAGGCAGTTCCCCTTGCCGCCACATCCCTCCTGCCGGTGATCTGTTACCCGATTCTGGGCATCATGAAGGGCAAAGAAGCTGCAGCGGTTTATTTTAACAGCACCATCTTTTTATTTATGGGCGGTTTTCTCATTGCCCTTGCCATGGAAAAATGGAATCTGCACAAGCGCATTGCTCTCTTTGTGGTCAAAACCATTGGGGGAGGGCCTGCCCGTATTGTTTTCGGGTTTATGATGGCATCTGCCTTTCTTTCCATGTGGATCTCCAACACGGCAACGGCTGTGATGATGCTTCCCATTGCCCTTTCCATTGTATTAAAAATGGAAGAGCAGTTTGGAAAAGATGAAGCCAAAACCTTTGCATTGCCGTTGCTTTTAGGCATTGCCTATGCCGCTTCCATGGGGGGGGCTGCCACCCTGGTGGGGACACCGCCCAACCTGGTGTTGACCCGTACCTTTGAGCAGTTGTTTCCCACGGCTCCAGCCATCTCCTTCGGTACCTGGATGATCATGGCATTGCCGCTGTCCTTTGTAATGATCATGGTTATCTGGCTGTTGCTCACCCAGGTGTTCTATCGTACCCCGGCCCATGTCCGGGTGGATCAGGGTGTTGTGCATAAAGAATATGCCGATCTTGGTCCCATATCTGCGGAAGAAAAAAAGGTATTGATCGTTTTTGCCATGACAGCCCTTTTATGGATTTTCAGAAAAGATCTGAACCTTGGGTTCGCCGTGGTGCCGGGATGGGCCTCATTACTTCCCTTTAAAGGCATGGTGGATGACGGCACCGTTGCCATTGCCATGGCCATCACCTTGTTTTTTCTGCCCACCACCAGAAAGGATGCCGACACCCCTACGTTGTTGGATGCTGATGTGTTTACCAAGCTGCCCTGGGGCATTATCCTTTTATTTGGCGGCGGGTTTGCCCTGGCCAAGGGATTCCAGACCTCCGGGCTTTCCGTTTTCATCGGTCAAAAACTTCAGATATTGGAAGGCACCAGCACCGTGGCCATGATTTCCAGTATCTGCGGGACCCTGACCTTTTTAACTGAGCTGACCTCCAATACGGCCACCACCCAGATGATTCTGCCCATTCTCTCCTCCATTGCCGTGGCCATGAAAATTAACCCGCTGATGTTGCTGATTCCCGCCACCCTGTCCGCCTCCTGCGCCTTCATGATGCCCATTGCAACGCCCCCCAATGCCATTGTGTTCAGCAGCGGACGCATCAAGATGATTGAAATGGTCCGGGCCGGTGTTCTCATTAACTTCATTGGTGTGGTTGTTATCACCGCTGTTTTCCTGGTATTCGGAGTTACGGTGTTTGCCATTGATCCCAGCATCATCCCCCAGTGGGCGCTTGTGACGGCACAGTAAAAAAACAGGGGATAAATTTTTATTTTCATGAAATATTCCATGGAATATTTCATGAAAAGCTGGTATGGTCTGTTGCTTGTTCATATACTGACGGGCTTTTATTGAAATTGTATTGAGGGTGCCGGGGGAGGTTGTATGCTTCCCTGCCAGGGAATCAAAAATACAGTGGATTCCTTCCCTTGAAAAAATAGCAGAACAGGTGTTCGACGGGCAGGCGGCCAGCCATGGTTGCATGTTTTTTTGCCGGGTACCTTTTTCCCTATAACCATAATTAATTTTTACGAGGAAGTCTCTATCATGTACAAGGAAGCGTGTCCTGTTACAAATTTTAAAGACGATGTGTTCAGTTATCATTCTTATCCGGTTCCAGGAAAAATTGAGGTAATGCCCACCAAACCCTGCCAGACAGCCGATGATCTTTCCATGGCCTACACCCCGGGTGTTGCTCTTCCGGTGAAAGCCATTGCAGAAAATTCTGAATGTGCCAAAACCTTCACCAGCCGACAGAATCTTGTGGGTGTTATTTCCAATGGTACCGCCATTCTGGGGCTTGGTAACCTGGGTGCCTTGGCAAGTAAGCCGGTGATGGAAGGAAAAGGTGTATTGTTCAAACGCTTTGCCGATGTGGATGTGTTTGATATTGAGCTTGACACCGAAGATCCCAAAAAGATAATTGACATCGTCAAAACCATGGAGCCTACCTTTGGGGGGATAAACCTGGAAGACATCAAGGCCCCGGAATGTTTTGAAATTGAAGAGACTCTCATTGAACTTTGCAATATCCCTGTTTTTCATGATGATCAGCATGGCACCGCCATCATCTGTGCGGCCGGACTCATCAGTGCCGTTGATATCACCGGTAAAAAAATGGATGCGTTGAAGGTTGTTTTCAACGGTGCCGGTGCTGCGGGTATTTCCTGTGCAAAATTGTTTGTTTCCATGGGTGTTAAGTATGAAAATCTCACCATGTGCGACTCCAGGGGCGTGATTTATAAGGGCCGGGAAGCTGGCATGAACAAATACAAGGAAATTTTTGCTGTGGATACCGCCGCCAGAACCCTTGCCGATGCCATGGTGGATGCCGATGTTTTCATTGGCGTTTCCCAGAAAGATGTGGTGAGTCAGGATATGCTCAAATCCATGGCCAAGGACCCCATTGTATTTGCCATGGCCAATCCTGATCCTGAAATTGCCTATGAAGATGCCATTGCAGCTAGAGACGATCTTATCATGGCCACCGGCCGCTCTGATTATCCCAACCAGATCAACAATGTCCTTGGTTTTCCTTTCATCTTCCGTGGTGCCCTGGATGTGGGAGCCACCAAGATTTCTGAAGGCATGAAGATTGCCGCTGCCAAGGCATTGGCAGAGCTTGCCAGGGAGCCCGTTCCCGAGTCTGTGGCAAAAGCCTATGGCGGAAAATCCTTTTCCTATGGAAGAGAATATATTGTTCCCAAACCCTTTGATCCCCGGGTAATTGAGTATGAA